>JBEPWN010000154.1:0-6407 GCA_041642395.1 Marinilabilia sp.
ATTACCATTCCTACTGCCCTCGCCATTTCCGAGCTTTCGACCAATACCAGGGTTGAAGGCGGTGGAGAATATTATATAATATCCCGCTCGTTTGGATTAAACATCGGAGCTACCATCGGTATTGCACTCTTTCTTTCTCAGGCCATCAGCATTGCTTTTTATATTATCGCTTTTACCGAGGTTTTTCAGATGTTTTTTCAATGGTGGTCGGCCCAATACGGATGGGAACTTCCCCGCCAGGTGGTGAGTTTGCCTGTGTTGCTGATCCTTGCAGCCCTTATCATCCGGAAGGGTGCCAATTTGGGGATCGGTATGTTGTTTGGAGTAGCTGGTATATTGGTAGTATCTCTGATTCTTTTCTTTTTTGGAAGTGGAACCGCCGAAACTGTTCCCGGTGAGCATTTCAGCAGTAATTTCGGGTTTTCCAACCGGCAAGATTTTTTCATGGTTTTTGCTATTTGTTTTCCGGCTTTTACAGGTATGACTGCAGGAGTCGGACTGAGCGGGGATCTTAAAAATCCGGGGAAATCATTGCCGGCAGGTACTATGGGAGCTACAATCATCGGGATGCTGGTATATATTCTGGTGGTCTGGAAGATGGCCTCTTCGGTTTCGACAGAAGCTCTTTTGTCGAATCAATTAATCATGTCTGAAATAGCCATCGGTGGAAGTATTTTTGTGTTATTGGGACTGGCTGCCTCTACCATTTCCTCGGCATTGGGATCAGTTTTGGTAGCGCCACGCACACTTCAGGCACTGGCAAGCGACAAAAGTTTTCCGTTGCCCACCATTAACCGGCAGCTAGCCAAAGGAAAAGGCATAACAAACGAGCCCCGCAACGCTACAATTGTTGCTTTCGTGATCGCATTTGTTTTTGTGACCATGGGAAATGTTGATGCGGTGGCCGAGGTGATATCCATGTTTTTCCTTATTACTTACGGATCGCTTTGCCTGATCAGTTTTTTAAATCATTTCGGATCATCCCCTTCTTACCGTCCCCGGTTTCGATCAAAATGGTATTTTTCGCTGACAGGCTTTTTAATGTCGGTGTGGGTTATGTTTATGATCAATCCTTTGTACACCGTTGTAGCTTACACTCTGATTATTTTTATTTATCTGGTTATCGAGCATTACAATAAAGATCGTAAAGGTCTGGTTAACCTGTTTAAAGGTTCTCTTTTCCAACTTAACCGCAAGCTGCAGGTGTATATGCAAAAAAATCAGGAATCTATTGAAACCGAGGAATGGCGGCCGGCTGCTGTATGTATTTCGCAGCACTCGTTTGACCGGGAAAAGATTTTCGACCTGATGAACTGGATTGCTTACCGGCATGGATTCGGAACTTATTTTCATTTTATCGAAGACTATTACAGTAGAAAATCGCACCAAACTTCACGCGAAATATTACGCCAACTGGTTGAAATGCAAAAAGAAGAAGAAAGTGCTCTTTACATTGATACCATGATATCACCATCATACACCTCTGCCATAGCCCAGATCATTCAGGCTCCCAGCATTTCAGGAATGGAGAACAATATGGTTATGTTTGAATACGATAACCAGCAGCCCGGCGAGCTTGAGCGTATTATCACCAATATAGCTCTTACCAAAGCAGGTGATTACGATGTTTGCGTATTTGGTCAGGGGCCATCAGCTACAAGATTCAAAAATGGAATTCATGTCTGGATCAGACCGGTGGACTATATGAACGCAAATTTGATGATTCTGTTGGGGTACATCATCATGGGGCATCCCGACTGGAAAAAGAGTGAAATTAAGATATTTAGTATTTGCGCACCCGAACATATTGAGAAAACACGTGACCAGCTTACCTTGTTGGTTGAAGAAGGCCGGCTTCCCATCACTCTTTCAAACATAGAGATAGTATCTGCATCGGGCAACCGCCCGATATATGAAATTGTTCATGAAAAATCGCAAAGAGCAGGACTTACCATTATAGGCTTCCGTGAAGAGCACATTAAAAGCCGTGGATCCAATTATTTTTCTGATTTCTCACAACTGAACGATGTATTGTTTGTGAATGCATCCAGTGCAAGGGAAATTGTGGAGTCTGGAGAATTAAAGTAGTGTATCTGAGGCGCTAATTCGATTTTCAGATCTTTTCATGTGGTAGTTTCAATCTACCATATATGGTGCAACTAAATCACAAATTTCGCCCGGTATCAGCAACAACAAAATAGCAGCAAATCATTTATCAGGGTTTCTCATCATACAATCCGCAATGTGGTCGTTTACCATGCCTGTGGCCTGCATGTGGGCATATACAATGGTACTTCCCACAAATTTAAAGCCCCGTTTTTTGAGGTCTTTACTGATTTTGTCGGAAAGTGGCGTTGATGCAGGTATTCAGAAGTTTCTACTTTAATGAAATAAGAACCCCCAAAACGATAGCAATACCAAAACTCAATAATGTGCCCACAAGGATGTATTCATTTTTCCGGTATTCATTAAACCGTAAAATCGACTTGGCAGCAATAAGAAATCCAACAGCACTGAATTGGCCAACCAGAATTAAAGTCAATACAAGGATTCTTTCCACCACCCCGATAACCTTTCCGGCCATGGGCATACTTTTTTCTTCAACGCTACCATTGCCGTTGCTTTCCATCTCTTCAGGAGATTCAATAGAGAAAGCGATGAAGATATGTTTTATAAGAATATTTGCAGGTTTCAGACAAAAAACAAAAGCAGTAACCACCGCAATTGTTCTGATGGAGACATCCACTAAAAACTGAATGCCATAAAAATAATGGTAGCTCCACGCCACAATGATTATAATAACCAGATGAATCAATTGATCTGAGAAAAAATAATCGTTCTTACGCTGTTTAAGCGATGTCTGGGCATAGCTTTTAATAATATCAAGTAATAAATGGGCAGTGGTGAGCACCAGGGCTGCCTTCCAAAAGCCGGGATCCAGCGACAACAACCAGGAAAAAATAAAAACAATCAGTCCGTGATAAAAATGATACTTTGTCAGCACTTTCCGGCTCTTCTTAACAGACCAATGGTGAGGTTGAAACAAATAATCGGCCATGATATGGGCCAAAAACTGTAATAGGATCAAAGCGTATAACATCAGCTTATATATTTTTCAAAATAATTGACTGATTTTTCGATGGATTGCCAGCCGGCGGCCGTGGAGTGTTGACTTATAGTAGATTGATATTTACCCAGCTTTTTACTGATTTCTTTTTCTGACAGTCCAAGAAGTTTGTAAAAAATCACTTCGCATTGTTTCGCAGAACTCCGGCTAATTATGATATCCAGAAGTGAAAAAATGGTATCAAACTGATCCTGGAGCGGTTTTTTATTGCTGCAGAAAAACATTGTGTTTTTGATTACGATTTTTTGCTTTCCGGAGGTCGAATGCCCCTTTATGGTCCGTCCCGACATATAAATGGCATCACCATCAATAATCCCCTGCTCCCTGTCAATCAGATCCAGAGGCGCCACAGCAACCGCCAATCTGATTCCATGCTCTTTGAAATATTTTAACCTATTGTTCGAGGTGTTCCCGTTGCTTAATTCAATAGATTTAATAAAAGTCTTAATAATTATTGCAGCGCGGAGTACGATTTTTGGAGAATTCATGGCACATTCGATATAATCACCCTGAATAACCCGTCCGAAAAACCCTTCATTTTTGTATCTTCGCGATAATTCTTCCAGAAGAAGCCTGATGTTCTTCTCTAGCTCCCGTTTGTCTTTGTCTTTGAGGGATGTATAAGAAATGATATCGCCTGAAATTGTTGCGCTGTTCATCATCTTTTATTTTATCTATCGGTGAATTTACTGAAATAATAATTTATCATCAAAAAAACCGATATTTTTTGAAAGAATGATTTTATTTATCGTCTAAAATACTGATAAATATATTTTATCGTTATTAAAGCCGATAAATTGGTAAAGAAAAGCTCCAAATAAATGCAAACCACTACTCCTCCACATCAGGATTAATTAGCAATCTGGAAAACCAATACCACAGACCGTCGTTTCCTCGTGTGGTTATGGTTACAGGAGTGCGCCGTCTGTTGGCCGGCACTTTGAGTGAAAAAGATAGTGTATTTCCGTCACGGGAAACAACTCCGGGAGAAGACTGGCCGCCTACAAAACAATTAAACGGCCCCTTCAATTGCTGCTGCATAAGATTAATGGAATAGGTTAACTTCTCACCCCCTTCAACGATAATCGGAAGTTGATCTTCTTTAGTAACTTTGAGCGCATGCATCTTAGATTTACTTATAAATTGCTCCATATCAATATGCTTACCGGCCACAGGGAAACGCGGAACAGCAAAAGGATGAGACGCATTACTTAGAACACCTGAATTTTGAGCAAATGCAATCCGGTAATCATGATCCTTTAGCACCTCAATCATATCGGCAGTAAATTCCCCGTAAGGATATACATAAGTTTTAGGCACCATACCTAAATGCTCTTCAAAGAGGTTTTCTGCCTTGATTAAATCTTTTTCAAAAACCTGTGCACGTAAAGTATCATGCACATTCACAAAATATTTATGCTGATGGGAATGACTGCCAATTTCATTCCCTCTGGTTTTTAATTCCTCCAATTGCCGCCAACTGAGATAATCGCTCCATCCCACACTTTCGGTATTGACATAAAGAGTGGCTTTCATTTTGTATTTTTCCAAAAGGGGAACGGCATTGTCATAAAAGGAAGCAAAACCATCATCCACAGTAATCATTACTTTTTTACTTTCTTCTACCATTTCTGAAGTATCATTCAGCAATTCACTAACCGTGTAAGATTTGTAACCCTGCTCGGACAAATATTTCAGATGTTTTTCAAAAACCGAAACCGAAGTGTTGGTTGAAGGATAACGGTCATCGCCAAAACGGTGATACACCAGACATACTACTTCGAAATCTGCGTTTACCTTTTGCCAGATAGGCGCTCTTCTGTTTTCAGCTTTTCCGCCTCCCGAAGCACCTCCCAAACAGCCGGTAACAATTGGTAATAAAAAAAATATCCTGAATTTATGAATCCAATAATTTTTTCCAGTTTTCATCATTTTTATCAATTTCTTCCAACCGATAATGGTCGTATTGTATAAAATTATTGAATTCGATCATATTACGTAAAGCAACAACGTATCCCAGACGCTTTTCCGAATAATTTTTTAAAAACCAGATTAAACGGTAAGTATCGTCAGTTTTTATTCTGGTTTTACGAAAGTCTTTGTAAGCATTTCCTCTGGCAATAACCAACAAATAGTCATAAACAGAATCGAAAAGAGTATCATAACTTCTTAAATAAATATTATTACCCCCTCTTGATTCCCCCGCAATAATACGTTTTTCACTACTATTGTACGACCAAATACCAAAAATATTATTGGCTTCTCTGAAAAACCTGGAACTTCCCCAGCCACTCTCTATTGTTGATTGCGCAAGGATAATACTGATGGGGTGAGGATTCAGTCTGTCGAGTAAGTCGCGTCCGTTTTCAGCATTAAACTTCTCAAGATATTTATTCAAAAAGGTACTGTCATCATCTGAAAGTCCGGTTTCCTCTTTTTTGACAATAATCCGTTCTATTTGCAAACGCTCTTCTGAAATCTTTTCCTGAGCCAGTAATATCGCTGGCAACATCAAGTGTATAAATCTTTTTTTGCGCTCCTTGACGCTGAGCTTCGATAAATCAGGAATCGTGGAATACAGAACCGGCTTTACCAAACTATCGGAATGGATTACAATAGAATCAGTGGTACTTATATCAGCAATGATAACGGGGTTACCTGAGGGTAATCCGAGAATTTTTATCAGGGTAAATATAATGGAACCTCCAATTAGCAATCCTCCTATAATCAGAAGGGGTTTTGGCAATGGGAGGTTTTTTATAAAATTTTTAAACATGAAATTTATTTTTCTTAAATATACAAAAGTCTGTTAACCTTTTGCAATGACTTGAGATATAATTGCTTAAAGCTTAATGGCCGGTTGAGTTAAGAGCCAGATTATCAGCACTATACGATTCATGTTAAATCTTATTTCTAATCCCGAAGGGTTGGGACTAACGGTCTGTTGTAGAGCCTGCTGAATAACGTATAAGAGCTTAAAAACAAATTCAGAAATCCGAATCTGACCGCAGAAGACAATAGCCCAAAAACCGTGCGATACTACTTTTTCGTAATTGCTTATTCGGTTCACCTTCGCACCTGCTTCGGATCAACTTCGTAACTGCTCTTTTGTAAACTCAATATAAACTCAATATAAACTCAATATAAAGTCATATTAAATTCAATTATAATTGACTTTGATATGACTTTAATACGACTTAATAACAACTCGATAATGAATTTCAAATAAATCTGTCACGAATCTGTCACGAATCTGATACGAAGTTGGTACGGAGCTGAT
>JBEPWN010000155.1:0-6386 GCA_041642395.1 Marinilabilia sp.
CTGGGTGCTGAGGAAGTTGCATCCGACCACTATTCGGGTATTGTAGGTATAACGATGGTTGGCTTGGGAACAGTGATTGCTTTTCTTGCTTTTTACAGATTTCTTCAAATACGCAGACAGCTCTATTCAGATAGCTATTCTCCAAAATCAACTCTGTCATTTTTGCTTGCACTCATTTTATTGATAGGAGGGACTTTGTTAACGCTTTACCTGATATCCGGCATCTAATTGTAAAGCGGAGTAGCTCAATCCGGGATTAAGTAGCGACACTGGGCAGGATGATGTTGCAGGCTGCCCGACAACCCCTCATGCCCGAATTACAACTATTCACGGTTAGAAGACTCCAACTCTTTCCAAATCATGTCTTTTAGTTCCTGAATCCCTTTCTGTGCAACGGCAGAGATGAATACATAGGGTATTTCAGGTAAGTCTTTTTCCATTTCCTTCTGGAGTTCATTATCAATCATATCGGATTTAGAAATTGCCATCATTCGTTGCTTATCAAGCAGTTCGGGATTAAACTGTTTTAGCTCATTCAAAAGTATCCGGTATTCGTTATGAATATCATCACTGTCGGCAGGGATCATGAAAAGCAGGATGGAGTTACGCTCAATGTGTCGCAGAAAGCGTAAACCAAGTCCTTTTCCTTCATGTGCTCCCTCAATAATTCCGGGAATATCAGCCATCACAAATGAACGGTCGTCGCGATACTTCACCATACCCAGGTTCGGAACCAGCGTGGTAAAAGGGTAGTTGGCAATTTCTGGTTTTGCTGAACTCACCACCGATAAAAGGGTTGATTTTCCGGTGTTGGGAAATCCTACCAGACCAACATCCGCAAGCACTTTTAATTCAAGGATAGCAGCCATTTCTATTTCCGGCTCTCCTGGTTGGGCGTAGCGGGGAGTTTGGTTGGTGGGAGATTTGAAATGTGCGTTTCCCTGTCCGCCGCGACCACCTTTTACCAGAATTCTTTCTTCCCCATGCTCTGTTATTTCAAAAAGAACCTCGCCGGTTTCACCATTCCGAACCACTGTTCCTAAGGGCACCTCGATGTATTGGTCTTTTCCATCGGCTCCGGTGGATGTTTGTTTTCCCCCTGAGGCTCCATGTCCGGCGAAAACGTGTCTTTTAAATTTGAGGTGAAGTAAGGTCCACGTGTTTCGGTTGCCGCGCAAGATAATATGGCCGCCCCGGCCTCCATCACCGCCGTCAGGTCCACCCTTTTCTATATATTTTTCCCGTCGCAGATGCCGTGACCCCGGTCCTCCGTGACCTGAGCGGCAAAATATTTTCACATAATCTACGAAACTGGAACCTGGCATGCGGACTATTTATTTGATGATGGTTATATAAATAATGCAGTGATGCATTATATTGGTTTTTTAATGTTTTACAGAATCAATGGCTTTGCAGATGCGTGCAAAGATGTTATCAATTCCCCCTACTCCTTCGATGGCATGAAAAGTGCCTTCTTGTTTGTAAAAATCGATGACCGGGGCTGTTTGTTGGTCATAGACATTGATGCGTTTTTCAATGGTTTCGGGATTGTCATCTGAACGTCCGGATAGTTCTCCTCGTTTAATGAGGCGATCGATGAGTTCCTCCCTGTTTACCTCCAGATTAAGCATAATATTTACATCCTGACCTTTCTTTTTCAGCATCTTTTTCAGAGCCGAAGCTTGGGGCACAGTCCTCGGAAATCCATCAAAAATGACTCCGTTGGAATCTTTCAGAGATTCCAGTTTTTTATCAAGCATGTTGATGATGATTTCGTCGGGTACTAGTTCGCCTTTGTCAATATAAGATTTGGCGATTTTTCCAAGTTCACTCTGGTCTTTTATCTCCTGACGCAGAATGTCACCGGTGGAGATATGTGCCAGTCCGTATTTTTCAGTAATCTTTTCACTTTGGGTGCCTTTGCCCGAACCCGGCGGGCCAAATATAACAATGTTTAGCATTAGCAAATGATTTATTGATTAATTACAGTATATATGTCAGCTAAGTTACGGCCATATCCATTGTAATCAAGACCATAACCTACAATAAATTCATTGGGTATTTCCATTCCCACATAATCCAGGTTGAGGTTTCGTTTGCAAGCATCAGGCTTGAAAAGGAGTGTGGCTATTTTTACTGCTTTTGGATTTTTTGATTCCAGTTGTCCAATGAGATTTTCGATTGTCACACCTGTATCTACAATGTCCTCAAGTAATACAATCGTGCGTCCTTCTATCTCTTCATTAAGCCCGATTAGTTCTTTAACCTGGCCTGTACTGCCCATTCCCTGGTAAGATGCCAGCTTTACAAAACTAATCTCACAGGGAAAATCCATCAGTTTCATCAGATCGGCTGAAAACATGAAAGACCCGTTCAGAATGCAGATCATTAAAGGATTTTGATCATGCAACTCTTCATTCATTTTGGTGGCCATTTGCCACAAGGCTTTTTTAATATCGCTGGCAGGTATTGATAAGGCAAACTCCTTGTCTAAAAGTTTGATGTTTTTCATCCTGGATTTTTTATGGAATGTAAACTGCAATAAGCCGTTAAAAGTTTGTAATGAAATGCCAATCAGTTATGTGTTTTTTAAAAGCTCAAGATGTTGAGGAATTGTTTTTTGCTATGATACAATTCATCTAATATCTAACATCTAAAAATTTAACGGTCTACTGAGCTGCAAAAGTATAAAAAAATGAGCAGACAAATGTATTTTGCATTAATGTTCGTATTTTTGCCTAAAGAATTATTTCACTAAAAACCAACATACATTATGAAGCCAAAAGTAAGCATTATTATGGGCAGCACATCAGACCTTGGTGTTATGGAGAAAACGGCCAAAGTTTTAAATGACTTTCAGATTCCGTTTGAGATTAACGCATTATCGGCACACCGGACTCCTGATCAGGTCATGACTTTTGCCCGTGGAGCATATGAACGTGGCATCCGGGTTATTATTGCCGGTGCAGGTGGAGCTGCTCATTTGCCCGGGGTTATTGCCGCAATGTGTCCCCTTCCGGTAATTGGAGTTCCCATTAAAGCCTCAATTTCGATTGACGGATGGGATTCTATTTTGTCTATTCTTCAGATGCCCCCTGGTATCCCTGTTGCCACAGTAGGGTTGGATGGGGCACAAAATGCCGGTATCCTGGCTGCACAAATTCTTGCTACCGGCGATACTGAAGTTTATGCCAAAGTTCAGGGATTCAAAAATAACCTTTCGGTTAAAATTGAAAAGGCCAACCAGGATCTGGCTTCAGTGAAGTTTGAATTTAAAACCAATTAGTGTCTGGCTATAAACTCTATAGTCCGTTAAAAAAAGCTTAAACGCAGAGTAATCCTTTGCTGAAGCTACGGATTCTGAAAGACGCAAAGGTTTTATTATCAATGAGTTGTAGTCATCTGTTGATGTTTTTTCAAGCTATTTATTATCAGATACTTGCAAAAGTTTAACGGAGTATTGCCGGTGATAATTGAGATTATTTTTCGGGCTGAAAGCCCGGCTTAATTCAGCCCAGCGCAACACGTTGGGTTTTTTCCAAATTTATGTTGTCGCCCTGAAAGGGCAGTTTAATAGGTTATTTAGTTAAGTTGGGCCTTCAGCCCGCTTGTAAAAACCTCTCGATATATCCCGGGGCGCTGCCCCGGGCTGAATTAAATTAGCCTTTCAGGCTGTATTTATTGAGCTTGCCAATTTTGGTTAGTATCATATTTAAAGTCGTACAGTAGAATCATAAACAAAATTCACTGATTTGCAGAATAGTTTTTCAAACATCCGTCATAATTATAGCCGCGACAGTCTTCGGATTGAAAATCTTGACCGGCTGCCTCTTGTTCAGCTTCAGGATTGGTTAAATGATGCCATCCGGGCTCAACATACGGAATTAACGGCAATGTCTCTGGCCACGGTTGATGCCACAGGCCAACCCACCCAGCGCATTGTTTTGTTGAAGGACATATCGGATGGTGGGATCAGTTTTTTTACCAATTATTTAAGTAGTAAGGGTCAACATTTGGAAATCAACCCCAAAGCAGCGGCTGAATTTTTCTGGCCTTCACTGGAGAGACAGGTGCGGCTTGAAGGCATTGTCAAAAAACTTCCGGCCCATCAGTCTGATCTATACTTTTCTTCCCGCCCCCGGGAAAGTCAGATCGGTGCCTGGGCATCACCCCAGAGCGAAATAGTAAGAGACAGCGAATTTCTGATTCACCAGTATCAGGAGTTTGAACAAAAGTTTGAGGGAAAAGACGTACCACGGCCACCTCACTGGGGCGGCTATATTCTCATTCCTCATAAAGTTGAATTTTGGCAGGGGCGTCCGAATCGGATGCATGACCGTTTTGTTTACCGGTTAAATGAGAAGGGGAAATGGGATATCAATCAACTGGCACCATGACCCTTTCATCTAACTAAAATCATTAGTCTCTAAAAATTTATTGCTTATATGATTTTGTTAGGTCTTTGGGTATGCCAGTGCCCGAAATCCCACTTCCGACTTAAATTAGTGACTGATTTACTTAAATCTTATATATAAAAATCTATTGCTATACAGTCAGCGACTGGAAAATTTCTTCTAGTGATTCTCTCTCAATTCTCATAGTCAGTATCACCAGATGATTATCCACTGCCAGCCGGAATAAGGCCGGACGAATGTCATGTTCTTTTGTTGCTGTCACCAGCCAACCCTTATCTTTGGGAGAAACCGACTGAACCCCGGGAATGCTGTTTATTTTTTCGGGGGCAATGATATCATCATATTCTACAAATACTTTTGTGCTGCTTTCTTTCAGGCCTTTTTCAAGTTCAGCAGCTGCCTCATCGGCTACCACAAGGCCATTGTTTATAATTATTACCCGCTCGCAAATGGCTTTTACTTCCTGCATGATATGGGTGGAAAGAAGAACTGTTTTTTCTTTCCCCAGGTTTTTGATGAGATTACGTACTTCTACTATTTGATTGGGATCAAGGCCTGAGGTTGGTTCGTCCAGTATCAGAACATCCGGATCGGGTAAAAGTGCCTGAGCCAGGCCCACTCGTTGGCGGTAACCTTTGGAAAGGGCTTCTATTTTCTTGTGTCGTTCCGGAATTAGACCGGTTATTTCGATGATCTCTTCAACTTTCTGATTGCGGTTGGAAAGCTTGTAAATCTCGGCTATGAATCTTAAATATTCCGGGATATACATATCAAGATAAAGAGGATTATTCTCGGGCAGGTATCCAATCCGCCTTCGCACTTCAAGAGCGTTTTCTTCAATGCTTAGTCCGCATACATCAACCTGACCCGATGACGCCGGAAGATAACCCGTAATAATCTTCATCATAGTTGACTTACCTGCACCGTTGGGACCCAGGAAGCCCACTACCTGACCTGCAGGTATATCGAAACTGACATTGTCCAGTGCCTTCTGATGTCCGAAATATTTACTGACTCCTTTTACGCTGATTGACATTTTATTCTGTTTGTTTGGGTCAAAGTTATTATTTTTGAGTCATCATAGAAATCATTTTTAATGGAAGATTCACGAAATTTTTGTCAATCATACTTTCAGTATCGTCGAAACCAGACCATTTCTGTAAAAGTTGGTGAAACCACCATTGGTGGAAATTCACCTGTTCGTGTGCAGTCAATGACCACAACCAATACACTTATCACAAAAGAAACGGTTGATCAGGTTGTCAAAATTGCGAATGCTGGGGGTGAGTTGGTTCGAATCACGACGCAGGGCAAAAAAGAGGCTTCCAATTTGGTCAATATCAAGCAATCTCTTGTTGAAAAAGGTTATACGTTGCCTCTTGTGGCCGATGTGCATTTTAATCCTTACGCAGCCGAAATTGCGGCTGTGCATATAGAAAAAGTACGGATTAATCCGGGTAATTTTACCGGAGGTGCAAAGAAGTTTCGTGAAATAGAAGCCGGAAGCGAAGACGATATTGGTGGTGTACATCAGATAAGGGAGAAACTGGTGCCTTTCTTGAAATTGTGTAAAATCAATAATACCGCCATACGGATAGGAACCAACCACGGAAGTCTGTCTGATCGGATTATGTCGAAGTATGGCGATACACCCGAAGGAATGGTTGAGTCCTGTATGGAATATTTGCGCATTTGCCGGGAAGAAGATTTTCATAACATTGTTTTGAGTATTAAATCCAGTAATACCAGGGTGATGGTACATACAGTGCGGTTGCTGGTAGCTCGAATGGGCATGGAAAATATGCATTATCCTATCCATCTTGGAGTGACAGAAGCTGGAAGTGGAGAAGACGGGCGTTTAAAGTCGGCTGTTGGAATCGGCGCATTGCTGGCCGACGGGATTGGAGATACCATCAGGGTTTCGCTTACTGAACCGCCTGAAAATGAAATTCCGGTGGCAAAAAAGCTTGT
>JBEPWN010000156.1:0-6380 GCA_041642395.1 Marinilabilia sp.
CCTTCAGGATTAGATATAAGATTTAAGCTGAATCATATAATATTGACAAAAATAATCCGTAAATTTTAAACTAATAAACCTTAAACGGACTATTGTTTTTTTATCCATTGTTAAAAATGAAAAAAATGGCTTCGGGACTTGTCCGACCCATGCTCGGGTCCTGGTCGGGTCTTCTTTGACTTTTCTGCGACTTCTGTTCGACCGTTCTCCGACTCTATAGAGTCGGAGAAATGCCGAAGAACCCCCGAAGAAGAGTCGAATAAGGGTCAAAGAAGACTCAATCAATCTATGCTAATAAACTGTTTGTCAGGTTTTTAGCAAGAACTCTTATTTAACAAAAAATAAAATGATGCGAAATTACATCATTTCTGCTGATAAAATATCCCCTGATTCAGTCGCAATTTTTCTCCGAAAGGAATTCCACTTACCGAAGAGATCTTGTCTTTTGTCGAAGAAATGACTATAGAAAATAAAATTCTATTGCTACAATTACAATAGATCGTTAGATAATTAGATGTAAGATTTAAGCCGAATTATATAGATTTGATAATCTGTAACTTAACAGAAACAATCCTTGTGTTTTAAACAATTGATTTATAGGTGATTAAAAAGACTTTGCGAAGTATTGACAATTACAGCAAAAGAAAAAAATAGTTATCAAGTTTTTTCACATAAAAAAGCTGCATGGTAATATAATTATCCATGCAGCTCATATAATTCTCAATCATTATTGTCCGGTAAAACAATAGTTCTCACTATAACCACAAAGTGCCTAAATTAAAACGCAGACACAAAACCAAGACTAAACATTCCAAAGGCGTCCATCTCATGCCGCTCGATCAGGGAGTATTCGCCAACAAAACGAACATTTCTTCTAACCAGATATCCGGCATGAAATGTAAACGACTGGTAATCCACGGGCTCGTAATCAGATTCCACCAGATTAAAAAGCCCTGCCAGATACCAGTTGCTGTTGCTTCCATGCGGACTATAGATCACCTCTGCAATGGTTCCGCTGGTTGTCACATCGCCGAGAGTATTTTCGTTGCCAAAATCGGTAAAAACCTCACTGTCTTCACGCATAAGATACTGAAGATTCAGCTCAAACATATCGGAGGGAGCAAAGGTGAGGTCCGGCCCATAAATAAATGCTTCATTGGTTAATTGCGCTCCTGTCCCATTCTGTTGGGTTTCTTTACCCATAAGTCCAAAAGCACCAATGCTTAACTGATCACCAATGCCTTGCGAAACTCTTGCAATAAAGGTTTTGTACTCATCGTGATCAAACTCATGGGATTCAGCTTCAGGAATACCATTCCCGTTAACCACTTCCAAAACCACGGTGGTCCCGGTCTCCAACCCAAGAGTCAGCATTACTCCCTTGTCGTAGGTGAGACCAATACGCGACATCCCGATTTGTGCGGTATAGGCCATATAATCTGCCAGTGTCAATCGCAGCTCACGCTTAAAAAGAGGATCCGAAACCTGAAACTGTCCAAGATAAACATCAAAATCAATTCCGAATAAATCATTATACATAAGGAAAGCATCCTCTACCCCGGCTACTTCACCCCTTTCATCCATATAAAAATAGAAATAGTAAGACAAACGATCGGATATTTCACCTCCTGAAAGCAGCTTCATCAAATATGGCGACTGAAAATCGGTACTTTCATTGTTATTGATGTTGTAAGTCATAAAGCCATCCAGCCGGGCTGCCAGCGGAAATTCACGCAAAAGATCCAATTTGTCGTCTCCGGCAGGAACATAATAACGGGGAGATTCCTCATCGGCCAGCCGGAAACCATCGCCGGCAAAATCATCTCCATATGGTTTCAGTTTGGGAAATGCGGGGGTATGACAAGTGGTACAACTCAACCGGTATTTTCTGCCAAAAGCCGGAATGGCATCAGCTTGCTCTGCAATGAAACTCAATGCAATGGTCAATAGCAGAGAAAAAACAGTGTATTTATTTTTCATCACAAATGTATTTAAATAGTTCGTAAAACTTTTAAATTCCTAAGGCAAAACAGTTACTTCAGTAGAGTGCCGGTTGATTTCGTGAATGGCATACTCCTCTTCCGGGACTTCCAGATATTCGCCAACCGGCTTTACCAATAAGCGATAATTTAGAACAGCAGTAACTTTAAGTTTGCCGGGAGCAACATCAAATGGAAGATTAAAAGTAAACGTTTCAAGTTTGGTTTCACGCGGGCCAATGCGATAATCAACCCCAAGCGATTCAGTATTCCACTGCATTATGGTCATACGACCCTCCGGATCAAAATATGGCATTCGGTAAATTCTGTCTCCCACCGGCACATCTTCGCGCCGTACACCTTCAAAATTTTCTATGCCAAGGGGCACACCCATGTCCTGATAGGCCAAATCCTCACTGGCAATGGTATATTCTTCTCCTTCGAATCCTTTTTCATCAACCGGCAAATGATAAATATTTCCTTTTTCATCCTCAGCCTCCATATGCAGCCATACAATTCGGTCTTCCACCGATCCGGTAGGAAATTTATGTCCGGTTTTCTGATTGAACAATGCCACATTGAAGACAGCCACATCTCCGGGAATTACTTCCTGCAGATCGGGCTGTACCCGAAGTTCAATTACCCCGTTTAATTTCCCCGGGTCATGAGCGCCATGAAAAAGATGCAATTTGGCATCGGGATAGGTGGCACCCATCCTGGCGGTTTTGGTTTCTGCTTTGGTCATATGGCAGTCCTGACAATGAACACCTTCGTCGGAATATGGCCCTTCTTCCCATTCCAATTGAGTTGATTTAACCCACGCACCAAATCCACTTTTCTCATTATGGCATATCCCGCAAAATCTGCTGGTGGCATGCAACTCTGTTTTTACTATTTCGTGTTCAGGCGATGTCACCTCACCTTTTCGGGAACTGTATTTTACATCGCCCGGTTCCATTATATAATTGTGATTATATGCTGTATCGCCGGACACACCACTTATAAGATGACAGACCTCGCATGAAACCGATTCGTTGGCCCTTGAGCCTTCTTCCGGACGGGGAGGCGGTACATCCCCGGCAAGATAAGCCATGGGGGTATGACATCCATTACATCCTTCATGCACACCCTCCATGTCGGGGTCGTTTTCGGAGTGTGGCACCGCAAGTTTAAAGTATTCTATCTCGTCCCAATGGTGCGTATATGCTTTCGACATCATGGACTGATCCCATTGCTGATAAAAATTGTTGTGACAAGAAGCACATTTTCCGGGTTTGTCAAAATCTTCGTATTTTAACTTTCCGAACTGATCTTCCTGAACCTGCGAAACCACAAATCCAAACACAATGAGAAGCAGAGCGGGAATAACAATAAATATTGCCGGATGCTTGAATTTCATAATAGCACTTATTTTATTTGGTATTTTCAGACAGAAAATTCTGGTTCCGTATTCTTCAGATCAGATAATAAGTTTCCATATTAACAATCGAATGCACATAATCCCGCTACCTAACCAATACATTACTTTTCGGACGATTATTCGAACATATAATACAAAATATTCAAAGGCAGCGACAAAGTCAAGAAAAATAAGTTGGGAGAAATAATTTAGAATTAATCAAAAATGATGATGAACATAATCCTGCTCTAATTACTGCCATTTTTATACTGGAACTGCTGTTTTTAAACATAAAGACAGATTTCATGATATTTTGTATTTTTAGCACAAGTATTGCTGTCATTTTCGGTATAAATCAATTGAATATTGATTACCGCACTGAAAGGAGATATTTTTTTACTGAAATCCACACATCCTGAAAAAAAATTACAAAAAAATGACCAGCCAATCACCTGAAAAATACATCAATACAAAGGTTGCAACAGGTTTTCTTCTCCTTGTTTTGATCATTGCATTGTCATTTGGAGTAAATTATTTCGGTGTTGTCAGGTACATTCAGGAAGACAATAATGAGGATCCTCTGGCAAAACGTTTAATGGTTTTAAATGAATTTATTTTTCGCATACAGGAAGCTGACGGTGCAGCCAGATTATATAGTTTAACGGGGAAACAAAAAGACAAGGTGTCTTATCAAAACTTATCCGATTCAGTATTAATCACATTGCACCACATTGACAGGTTGTTCGCCGATTCTAATTTTCAAACCAAAACAGACACCATAAAAAATCTGACTGCACAAAAAAATGAACTCACCAACCAATTGATAGAACTTAGTGAAATAAACCGGTATCGCAGGCGTTACGGTGAGGTTATATCCATTATGCCGGACAGTATCAGCTACCAAATCAGCCAAATCACCTACTCAAGTCTTCATGTGGATTCAATAGAAAATATACCGGCTTCCACTGAACACCGCAATTTTTTTGGTCGCATTGCACGAATTCTCACAGGAAAGAAAGATGAAATTCCACCAACCCCGAAAACACCCGGAATATCGCAAAGAATTGATTCTTCATTTATTACACGAATCAGAAAAGACCCTGTTCTCGAAAGAGTAAAACGTCAGATCAAAGAAATCAATGAACAGGACGCCAGATTTGCCAACCTTCTGCTTCACAGGGAACAACAACTGGTTGATCTAAGCAATAAACTAACAAATACCATTCGTCAGATCATCCAGGATCTGGAAGAGCAGACTTTAGTGGATTCTGAAATAAGCCGGCAAAAAAGCAACAACATGAGGGCTGATTTATTGAACAGGTTGATATTACTGGGAATTTCAGCTCTTTTAATCATATTGGTATTTCTGGTATGGATTGGACGCGATCTTCGTAAAAGCCGTCGTCTGAAAGATCAACTGATTCGTTCCAGGGAAAAAGTGGAATCGTTAATGAAAATAAAGGAACGTTTTCTGGCCAATATGAGCCATGAGATCCGAACACCACTTACATCAATCATTGGCTTCTCTGAACTGCTGAGAGAAAAAGATCAATCGGCCGGAATTATTCACAATTCAGCCATTCATCTTTTGGCACTGGTAAATGATATTCTGGATTTGTCCAAAGCAGAAGCCGGTCAGTTAATGCTGCATCCCGAACCGGTGGATCCCAACACGCTTTTGAACGAAGTTCAGCAAACTTTTTACAGACAAGCTGAACAAAAACAATTGAATTTCACATGCTTATGTGAAGAATCCATCCGTTCATTTGCAGCAGACAAAACACGGCTTCGCCAGATATTATTTAACCTGACCAGTAATGCTATTAAATTCACAGACAACGGGAATGTATGGCTTCACCTAAAACAAGAAAAAAAACAGCTGCTGTTTGAAATTGGCGATACAGGCTGCGGCATTTCTGAAAACCGCAAAGAAAGTATTTTTGAAGAATTTACACAGGTAACAGAAAAATCAGATCATATAAACACCGGAACCGGTCTTGGATTGGCCATCAGCAAGAAGCTTGTTGAAGCAATGTCAGGAAAAATCGGAGTTGAAAATAATAAAGAAAAGGGCAGTGTTTTTTGGTTCCGGATTCCATATACAGAGTATTCTGATGAAAAAATTCACCGGAATAAAGTGCACACAGATCTTTCGAAGAAACACATAATGGTAGTGGATGACGATCCCCTGGTGGGAAACCTTATGAAGAAATTTCTGGGCGACAAAACTGAAGTTACATGTTACGAATCGGCCATTGATGCCCTTGAGATGATTGACGGCAAGCACTTCGACTTTATCATCACCGATTTCAGGATGCCCCGGTTAAATGGTTTCGAATTCATTCAGAAGATCAGGGCTCATAATCCGGTTCCAATTCTTGTATTATCGGCCGGAATAAGCGATCACGACACTGAAAAACTCGATCAGATAAAAGATGTTTACAGAATGCCCAAACCCTTTTCGCAAGATGATCTGATAAATAAACTTCATACTGTACTTGGGAAATATCAGCCTGAAATATATGCCGAAACCAAAACAAAGGCACATCCCAATTCTCTGTTTGACTTATCCGGAGTACTTGATTTCACAGGCGATGATCAGGATTTTTTCATATCTGTAACTTCTGCATTCATCGCCGATACCGATAAAAACATTGAAACCCTTAAAACGCTGATAAAAAACAGAGAATATGGTCAGATTTCAGAACAGGCTCATAAAATGCTGACAGGATTCAGACAGTTTGGAATTAAAGATGGTGCCACCATACTGAAGGGCATTGAAGTAATGGGAAAAAAGCCGGATTATAACACACAGCTAAGGAGAAGTCTGAGAAGATTTAAAAAATTATGGAGTCGTGTAAGAACAAGTCTTGAACATGAGATCAAACCAAAAAATCAATAGTCGATATTGAATTTTTGCAGCTTATTGTAAAGGGTTTTTCTGTCAATTCCCAGTAAATTAGCCGCTTTACTCTTGTTGTGCTTCACTTTATTGAGGGTTT
>JBEPWN010000157.1:0-6346 GCA_041642395.1 Marinilabilia sp.
TAAACTTTTGCAAGTGCCTAATAATAAATTGTTTGAAAAATAACAATGAATTACTTCAACTCTTTGATAATAAAAACTTTGCGTCTTTGTGTCTTTGCGTTTAAGCTTTTTTTTAACGGACTATTGTAATAATAAAAGCTTTGCGTCTTTGTGTCTCTGCGTTTAAGCTTTCTTTAACGGACTATTGAGTGAGGATAGGAATTAAAAATTCATTTCATTTAATCAAATTTTGCTCGGTAATCACTTTTTAAAAAAAACATCAAGGCAATGAACAAATATCGGAAAAATAGAATTTTCTCTCCAATAAATCCTGATACTTTCTTATATATTAAAGAAAAACTTCTGTATTAATGTTAACAAATGCAATAATTTTGCCTCCAAATGAACCCAAAACAATAAAAAATATTAGTCATTTTTCATGATTTAAAGCAGTAATTACTGCATTTTTTCTTTAATAATATTACTTTCAAAATTTTAAATCCTGATTTTTTGTTACTTGCAATAATACACATATATACAGTTGAATAATAGTTAATGTTCATTAAAGATTTTTTTCTTTAATTCCTGCGACTTATTTTTACATCAAAATAAATTTGAATTTTAATTATATAACAACCAGTCATGAAAAAGTATTTAATCACTGTAAACGATAAGCAGTACGAAGTAGATGTTGAAGAAGTAAAGACCACGCCAGGTGCTTTTCAGACATTGAAATCGGCTCATAAAATGAAAAGCGGAATAAGTCCAAGTCAGATAAAATCTTCTACACCAAAATCTGCAGCAAAAGGGGGCGAAAAAATAACAGCTCCAATGCCCGGCAGTGTATTTAAGATGTTGGTTTCAGAAGGAGAAGAAGTAAAAAAAGGACAAACGCTTCTGGTATTTGAAGCCATGAAAATGGAAAATGACCTTACATCACCCATTGACGGAAAAGTTGCAGCGGTGAATGTAGCAGAAGGCGATGCCATCGCTGTTGGTCAGGAATTAATTATAATTGAATAATCTCGAAAAACTATTGTTTGTATATGGGTAAAGTTGGTATTACTGAAACAATTCTTCGTGATGCGCACCAGTCATTAATTGCCACGCGCATGACAACAGAAGAAATGCTCCCGATCATTGAGCAACTTGATGATATAGGCTACCACTCACTTGAGGCCTGGGGTGGTGCTACTTTTGATTCTTGCATACGCTTCCTGAATGAAGATCCGTGGGACCGTCTGAGAAAAATTAAAGCAAAGGCCAAAAAAACTCCTCTGCAAATGTTGCTCCGGGGACAAAATCTTCTTGGATACAAGCATTATGCCGACGATGTAGTGGAATATTTTGTTCAAAAGGCTGTAGCCAATGGAATGGATATCATTCGCATTTTTGATGCCCTGAATGATCCACGTAACATGGAAACAGCCATTAAAGCTTGTATTAAAGAAGGCGGTCATGCTCAGGGATGTATCAGCTATACAACCAGTCCTGTACATAATCTTGATATGTTTGCCAAAGATGCCAGACGCCTGGAAGAAGCTGGTGCGCATTCTATTTGCATTAAAGATATGGCAGGATTGCTGAAACCGTTTGATGCATATGAATTGATTAAGGCCATCAAAGAGAACGTAAAAATTCCCATACAGCTTCACACTCATTATACCAGTGGGGTAGCTTCCATGACTTACCTTAAAGCCATTGAAGCAGGCGTTGATGTGGTAGATACTGCCATCTCTCCTATGGCTGGCGGAACTTCACAACCCGCAACCGAGCCTCTGGTGGCGTCGTTGCAAGACACCGAATACGATACGGGTCTCGACCTTGTCAAATTAAGTGAGATAGCTGCATACATTCGTCCGCTTAAAGACAAATGGCTGGAATCCGGTTTGCTCAATCCTAAAATGTTGGGAGTAGACGCCAATGCTCTGATTTATCAGGTTCCGGGCGGTATGCTGTCCAATCTTGTTTCTCAGCTTCAGCAGTCAAATGCCATGGATAAATACGAAGCCGTATTGGAAGAAGTACCCCGGGTTCGCAAGGATTTCGGATATCCTCCGCTGGTAACTCCTTCTAGTCAGATTGTGGGCACCCAGGCAGTATTTAACGTGTTGATGGGCGAGCGTTACAAGATGGTTCCCAAGGAATCAAAAGGTGTTGTAAAGGGAGAATACGGAACAACACCAGCTCCTATTTCAGAGGAACTGAAGAAAAAAATTCTGGGTGACGAAAAAGCAATTACCTGCCGTCCGGCCGATCTGATTGAGCCCGAACTGGATAAGGTTCGTGAGGAGATCAAAGACCTCATTACTCAGGATGAAGATGTTCTTACCTATGCACTTCTGCCACAGGTAGCCAAAAAGTTCTTCGAAATGCGAAAGAACGGAACCCTCACTCCACCTGAGGATCCAAAACCGGCTGCCAAAACCGAACCTGTGGCAGAAAACAATGGTGAAGAAGAAAATGATGAAGAATTGGCCGCTGTGATTTCGGCAGCTGTTGCCGCCGAAGCAGAACCGGGAACACAATATGCCGTGCGGGGTTTCAGACAGATTGTGAGTCCGTGGGTATTATCAGGTCGACTGAACCGCTAATAATATAATTCTCCTTATTGATTAAAAAACAGCAGCGCCCGGTGAAATCCGGGCGCTGCTGTTTTTGGGAAAAGGAATAGTGATTAGAACTGATTTAATCAATCATTCCGTTCTGGTCACATACCACCTGTCATGATCTTCATCTTCATCTTCATCTTCATCTTCTTCAAAGGGCGGAGGTGGTTTCTGAGGTCCTTCTTTACGAAAAACAATTGCAACGACAACGCCCGCCAAAGCTCCCCAAAGATGTGCTTCCCATGAATACTCAACCAGCCACTCCACCGGGAAAATACCCCAAAACAACCCACCATAGAGAAAAACCACCATCATGGACAAAGCAATCAGCGGCACATGATTCCGGATGATTCCACTCAAAAAGAGAAATGAGGCAACGCCGTAAACCACACCACTGGCCCCCACATGCCACGCATCACGAGCACCAAACCAAAGCCAGATGCCGGCAAGAACATAAATCCATATAAATACTTTAAGAGCGATATCGCGATAAACATAGAACAAAGCAGACACCAGAACCAGGAATGGACCTGCATTGGCACCCAAATGCCCCCAATCGGCGTGAATGAAAGGAGACAGCAATATTCCGGGTAAGCCTTCAACGGAAAGAGGCTTCACGCCCAGAAAAAACCACCGGGTATCTTCCAGTACCTGAATGGAATGAACCAGAAACATCAACAGCAAAATAAACATTGGAAATACCGCGCTGTAAAGGATTTTCTTACGTTCTGTTTTTAGCTGCTGCTGCGATGAATTGCTCATTTAATAGATCGTTATATTTTTAGATGCTAGATGTTAGAGATTAGATGTTAGATGTGTTGATATTTATCAGTTAGAGATTAGATGCTGGATGTTAGATGCCTTATGCTCCATGCTTTTAATGCCTTGCAACCATATTACAGAACACCAATCTTCTCTCCCTATTACAACAAACGCCTAATTTCCGACACAAATCCCTGGATCTCGGCCTCAGCACTATCAAAAGAAGTCATCCATCGCACCTCATTACGGGACTCGTCCCACATATAAAAAAAGTATTTCTGCTGCAACGGCTCAATTATATGTGGAGGTACAATGGCAAAAACGCCGTTCGCTTCCACTTTTTGTGTCAACCGGATTTCTTTATACGGCTCCAATTCCTCCGCCAGCAGAGTTGCCATCCGATTCGAGTGTTCTGCATTTTTTCGCCACAATTCATTGGTTAAAAAAACCTCAAACTGTGCAGCAATGTACCGCATTTTGGAGTGCAACTGAGTGGTTTGTTTACGGATGTATTTTGCCTGTTCCGCAAAACCGGTGTTAAGAAACACAACAGCCTCACCAAACATCAGACCATTTTTTGTTCCTCCAAAAGAGAGAACATCAACACCCACATCGGTGGTCATTTCCCTGAAACTACATCCCAGTGCTGCCGCTGCATTTGATATGCGGGCACCGTCCATATGAAGATATAATCCTTTTGCATGTACAAATTCAGAAAGAGCTTTCAGTTCCTCAATGCTGTAAAGTGTTCCCAGTTCGGTGGATTGTGTTACCGAAACCACTGCCGGCTGGGCATGATGTTCAAATCCAAAACCATGCAGGTGTTGTTCAATTAACCGGGGGGTGAGTTTGCCATCCGGAGCAGAAATTGTTAACATTTTGCAACCTGTATGTTTTTCCGGAGCACCACATTCATCAACATTTATATGAGCCGTTTCAGCAGTAATCACTGCATTAAATGAACGGGTCATGGTTTGAAGGGCAATCACATTGGCTCCTGTTCCATTATAAACAAAAAAAACTTTGGCGTCACCGCCAAAGATTTTTCGGAAAAGCTTTTCTGTACGGGCGGTGATTTCATCACCGCCGTACCCAACAGCATGTTCATGGTTAGCTTCTATCAATGCTTCAATCACAGAAGGATGAACTCCTGAATTGTTATCACTTGCAAATCCTTTCATCAGTATATAAATTGATTTATCTAAATCAAGCGGGATCCTTATGCATTAAATTGCCAGAAAAAAGTTTTATTCATTAACCTGATTTTCCAGACAAATGCTGCTTTGGGATTGTGCCGGGATAACCTGACACTTTAAAACCTGTTTTCCATATACCCTTAGCCTTTCCGTGCATGAAATACCAATAACGGTGTGGTAGAATGAAACAACATCTTCTTACCAAGACTGGGGTTAAACAAACGTGAAAAAATATTACGTCGATGGGTGGTGAGACTGATAACATCAATGCCTTTATTTCGTACAAAACTCTCTATCCCTACCCAAAAATCTTCGTTTTGTATCAGATCAAAATCGATTTGGGTATTGGGGAATTTTTCAGCCACATATTTTTGGAGCCCTTCCAATTTTACCTGATTCCATTTTTCAGACGCTTTCTCGCTCACATGTGCAAAGGTAATGGAAACATCCAAAGGTTTGACCAGTTTTTCCAATTTGTCGAGAGCGATAAAATCTGACTCTTCAAAATTAGTGGCATATAATACCTTTTTAATTTTATCAATGCCCTTGTAATCAAAATCTTCAGGCACTGCCAATACAGGAACCCTCGCTCCTTCCATCACTTCTGAGGTAACACTTCCAATCAAATCAGAAGCCTTACGATCTTTGCCCCGGGTACCCATAATAATCACTGTAGGCTGATATTCATCACTAAAGCTAATAATTTCATCTTCAGCAACTCCCCGCAACAATTTGGTTTTAATAAGCAGTTTTTCGATTCCTTTGCTTTTCTTTCTTTCCTTCAGATGCCCCATAAATGCATTCATATCCTCCCTGGCTTTCTCCTCCAGATCGATGAGCATTTCGTCTATGCTGGTATCATATACATAGGCTTCGGCAAAGGGAAGTGTATTGATCACCGGATTGTAAAATACATGTAGCACAGTTATTTCAGCATCAAGACGATCGGCCCAATCCATAGCCATTTCAGCAGCTTTTGATGAATAATCACTAAAATCAACCGGCAACAGCACTCTTGATTTTGCCGGACGTCCACGTTTACGCTCTTCTGCCTTCATGAGTTCAGGCCTTTCAACCTCCTCCATTATTTTGACCGCCTTTTCAAGATTTGATTCATGAATGCGAATTTTTACCCCATCCGAAACGGCACCCTGTATCAGGTTGATGTTTTCAAGAAAGCATTCAATTCCTTCATACTCAAGAAGTGAACGAATTATCTCAGCATGCTCATAAGTACGTGTAGCAAGTGTTATGATTTTTCCTTCTTCCATGGTTACATTTTTTAGGGATTTGTATATATCTAAGATAGAAAAGAAAATGGAAAAAATCAATGCGACTTCATAACTTTGATTAAAAATTAGTTGTGTGCTTACTTAACGAAAATTATTGTATTACAATAGACCGTTAGTCCCGACCCTTCGGGATTAGATATAAGATTTAAGCAGAATCGTATAATACTTATAATCTGTTTGTTGGCACGGAAAACCCTTAATTTTTATACAATTAAATTATATGTCATTACAAAAGTTTAAGGGATTTTTTGTATTGAACACCCCTCAATAGTTCGTTAAAAAAAGACTAAACGCAGAGACGCCATGACGCAAAGTTTTTATTATCAGAGAGTTGAGATCAAAGCTCGTAGATTTATATATAGCTATTTATCAAGCATTTCCAAAAGTTTAACGGAGTATTGCCCCTGAAATAAGTTTAAAACAGCAGAAAACGTAAATAAAAAAAATCACACAGAATCGAATCTCGAGACTGAGAAGACCCCTCTGATACTTTTTATCTTTTTCATTA
>JBEPWN010000158.1:0-6317 GCA_041642395.1 Marinilabilia sp.
TCTTCATAACGCTGTTGCTCGTCGCTCACAGTAGGCAAATCCATGGGGTGGGTAAATATAAGCTGGCATTGTAAACAATTGAAATAGCGCCGATCAAGCGGCCCGGGAATGGACCGTAATTCTTCATCTGCTGACTTACACAGGGGACAATGAATCTTCATTCTATCAATTATTCAAAACGTTTTTTCGACTTTCTCACCAGACACATAATTACAAAGATACTTCCCCGACTATGTAGACAGGCTCTACTTAGAGGCACATCTGGTACACAATGTACTCTCAGGCATCAGAATAAGCCGGCCCATTGGAATGGGGTCACCACATTTATAGCAACTCCCGAATTCGGGTTTATTGACATTTCCCAGCGCCTTTTCCAGCTTTTGAAGTTTATGTCGGGTTTGAGCCAGGGCGGCTTCATTCACACTTTTATTGTTGATCGCATCCATGCGCGATACCCGACCAATGGAATTTTCGGGAGCTATAGGCTTGGTAAGCTCTTCCAACTCTTTTATTTCAGCCTGAGCCCTGGTGATTTTACGCTCAATGGTTATTTTAATGTGTTGTTTTTCTTCGGGTTTCAGCATATCAATAGATCGTTAGATTTTTAGATATTAGATATTAGATATTAGATGGATTGTATTATACTGAAAAACAACCTCTTACCATTAAGAGTCTGTTGAATTTAAACAATTAACTGACAATCTATTACAAAAGTTTAACGGACTATTGAATATATAACATAAATTTTATTTTAGATCTGGCCCTTTCAATAGACACTTAGATTATTAGATGTAAGATATAAGCTGGTTCCTATGACACTAAAAATCTGTATTTTAACCTAAAAACCTATTTGATATAAACAGCTGACTTAACGGTTCTTGAAAAAGTTTAACGGACTATTGTAATAGTTTCATGCCCTTTAAGAGTATTTCAGATAATCTTTCACCTCAAGAAATGCCTTCTCCAACCGCATCATCCGGTCAATCATAAACGTAAATATTTCAGGCCAGTCATCCTGCACAGAAAAATCCCCGGGTTGTTCCACATATACCCGGCATACTTCCCTGACCCCATCTTTGACATAAGCAAAATCCCATATCATCGGACCTCCAAAATGTTCTTCAAAAAGGCCTTTTGCTGCTTCCAGCTTTTCATAAAGGGCAAGTCGCTTTTCTTCATTTTTAATGTTAATTTCAAGAGCCACAATTATTTTTCCATGTCCCACATCAAAACGCAAATCCACACCTTTGATGCCGGTATTATCAAGAATCCAGAGCCGTTTGCGCCCTTTCTGACCGGGAAGCCGGCGTGTACGGTTTCCCAGTTTTTGCCAGAATTCAAGTCGCAATTGTTTGGCTTCTTCCTTTGAGTACATTATATCAAAATTATTTCTTTTCTTTTTCTTCCCTGGAAATGAATAGCAACCAGAGCAAATAAACAATTCCGGTTCCCATCAGACCAATGGCAATGTACTCCATCATTTGAGTTCCTCCATGTATCATCCCGAAACCGGTGATAATAAACAATACTGCCACAATGGCAAAAATGGTCTTCATAATGCTAAAAATTATACCGCAAAGATAACAAAAGTCGGTGATTTATATAGTCCCGGGTATCTGTGGGAACTCCAAAAGCATCGAAATCTTCTCCCCATTCAGCATTGCTTAAAAGCCATTCGGCCCCAATCCATGCTTTACCTATAATATACTTCAAACGGGGTGATAGCCCATATACCGAAGCCACCTTGCCCTTACTTCGCGAAAGCCCTTCAACAACTGTCACTTCTTCCCGGGCTCCCATATTCACCGTATATCCGGCAAATAATCCCGGTTGCCAACCTTCCGTATTACTGGTTTGAATATCTGTCCAGATGGAGCCCGTTTCAAGAGATACAAAGCCATTCCCGGCAACTGATTGCCCCACACCTCCCAGCATAACCATTTCGGACAAATTACTTCCATAAATGCCTTCCATTCTAAATGTAAAACCGGGAAGATTATATCTGAAAGATGCGTTAAAGTGGTATGAGGAAACTTTATCCGGATCTGCTTTCGGCGAAATTGCTTCCGGAATAGCCAGGGTTTTAAATCCTGCTGTCAGAGCGGCAAATGCCCCGCCACTGTTCCATTTTAATTGTCCGTCAAGCTCAGGGAAAAGTGCTTCTTCAGTGCTGTTGGCACCAAATCCTGAACTGCGAAAATTATTCTGATCAATCACATAAAAGAGAAGTTGCGTAGTGGATGACACCTGCCAGGCAAGACGAACTTGTGGATTACGGATAAGCGGATGAAATGGTGTTCCAGCATTCACATTAACCGTGCCCGGAAAGTTTTCGGTAACAAAAAACGGATGCCAGGTCTGCCCTGCCAATAAAGACCACTTCTCTTTAGATAATGTAACAAATGCATGGCGCAGCCGGAAATATGAATCCACAGCGCCGTTGCCAATAAAATCCCCCTCGATCATGGCCGATGCATTAAATTCGCCCAGCCGGGGACCATCGATATGCAGTCCAAACCGGCTGAAAGCAGCATCTGTATCGAGCTGACTGCGCTCATTCAGATCTTCACCTGTTTCTTGTGAAAGTCTTTCCGGTAAAGGATAAAGATAAACACTTCTGTTGCGTGCTGCCACACTGGCCCTGCTATCAAAAGTGGTGTTTACTCCTACATATCCACGAAACGAAATATCGAATTTTTGGGCATTCAATGTGGTTGAGATGAATACCAATGACCAAAAGAGCAGTAGATTTTTTTTCATTTTAGTTAATTTATAATGATGAATAATATTACTCGGGGAAGCCCTGGGAAGACATACTATTAACTGATAAATTACATGGTTGACAACACGAGTTAACGGAAATCACTTGATAATATTTTCGATTAAATTTATTTGATCGTCCTTTTCGGCAAAACAGTGATGTAATTATTAAGCTTTTGACCCAAAGGCTTTTACTTTTAAAAACTATGCAATAACGGCCAAAGCAGCTCAATTATACACATATTCGTTCATAAAGTTTCAACCGATTAAAAATTTAAAGAGGACTGAAATCCTTTCATTATCGCATACTGTTTCCAAAGCTTTTTTTGTGATGATGTTATGCATAATATCAATGGCAGGATCTTTTCATTCGAAAATCTGTCCAGGAAATGAGATCCTGAGGAAAGACAAATTAAAGAGAGTCTGTAGGACTATGTCTGAAAAAGTCGTTATTTTAGCAGATCAAATACACGTATATAAATATAACGTTTTATGGATCGTCTCTTAAATTTTCTCACTTCTCGCCAACTGATGGGCGCTCTGTTTATAATATTATCAGTTGTTCTGGCCGTGGCCACCTTTATTGAAAACGATTTTGGATACAATGCTGCCCGCGCTCTGGTATACAACACCTGGTGGTTCGAACTGATCTTTTTACTTCTGGCAATCAATATGTTTGGGAATCTTTTCACTTTTAATCTGTGGCGACTGGAAAAACTACCCGTTCTTCTGTTTCATCTGTCGTTTTTCATCATACTGGTGGGCGCGGCTGTTACGCGATACATCGGATACGAAGGAAATATGCACATCCGGGAGGGTGAAACATCCAACACATTTCATACATTCGATGGTTATGTATCAGTGGAGGTGGAAGACGACAATGGCACTCACACAATTTACGACCGAACATTTTTGTCCCCTGCCACTCCCCGGGAATTTTCAGAAAAAATTGAAGTAAATGGAAAACGTTACACCATAAAAAGCATTGAGTACACTCCAAATGCCGCCATCAGACCAGTGCAGGCTCCCGGCGGTGAACCTCTTCTGGGACTTCTGGCATCTTCCACATCGCAACGACAGGAGCATTTTCTTTCTCCAGGAGAAACACTCACTATGGATGAATGGCTGATCGCTTTTGAACCAATGGATGAGCTTCAACCCGATATAACCATTCGTCAGTCAGGAAAAGAAAATGAACTCACCATTACCTCCACCCACCAACTAAAGTCATCTTCGATGGAAACACGTCAACAGGAAGATATTCCACCGGCAAAGACAGTTTCCATGACCACCGGCATGCTTTTTTCAGTGAACGGATTGAAAATTGCATTAAGCCGGTTCATTCCTGAAGCAGAGTATAAGCCTGTTTCGATACCCGCTCAGGAAGGACCTTCTTTACCCGATGTGGTCACTTTTGAAGTATCATCCGGGAACGAGAAACGCAATGTCTATGTGCCAGGCGAGACAGGCGCAGTAGGCGAACCGGCTGTGATGACGATCAATGGTGGAAAAATAAGCATACGTTATGGCTCACTCCCTCTTGAATTGCCTTTCTTTATAAAGTTAAATGATTTTGAACTGGAACGATACCCCGGTTCCGAAAGTCCTTCCTCTTATGCCAGCGAAGTAACTGTAACCGACCCGGAAAATAACGTTCAAATGGATTACCGCATCTTCATGAATAATATTCTTAATTATGGAGGATTCCGTTTTTATCAGTCGTCCTACGATCGCGATGAAAAAGGAACCATTTTATCTGTCAATCACGATTTTTGGGGAACCCTCATCACCTATATCGGGTACTTTCTTTTGAGTGTTAGTATGATCTGGTCATTATTTGCCTCCAACACCAGGTTCCGCAAACTGGTAAAAAAGACCGATAAGATTTACAAACAACGCAAAGGTATTATTGTCGCGCTTATACTGCTTTTGCCTCTTTCAGGATTTGGTCAGACAATGCCTCCCAAACCATCACAAGAAGTAGCCGATGCATTGGGACATTTGTGGGTGCAGGACAAAGGGGGGCGCATCAAACCCCTGAACACCATGCACCAGGAAGTGATGGTGAAGTTGGTAAAGCACAATTCTTTCAAAGGCTTCAATCCGGATCAGATGCTTCTGGGTATGCTTATTCATCCCAGCCGCTGGCAGCAGGTACCTCTTATTACGGTTAAGCATCCACAACTGAAAAACCTTTTGGGAATAACAGGAAAGAAAGCGGCCTTCATTCATTTTTTTGATCAGCAGCGCCAGTATAAAATTAATGCTCAGGTAGACCATGCCTACCGGAAAAATCCTGCAGAGCGCAATAAGCTGGAACAGGAACTAATCAAAGTGGATGAACAGGTCAATGTTTTTTACATGGCACAATCGGGTGAAATGCATCGCATTTTTCCGGCAAATAATAATCCGGAGGCACCCTGGCTGGTGCCTTCTAAGTCGCCGGAAGGCCTTTCGCAACAAGACAGCATTTTTGTTGCTTCAGCCCTTTCATCCGTTATTGTAAGTGTACGTGAAGGCAATCAGGCCAAAGCCCTTGACATGATCGGGAAGATCAGTAATTATCAGGAGACCAATGGAGGCGATCTTTTGCCGTCCGAAACCAAGCTAAACGCAGAACTACTTTACAACAGGCTGAATATTTTCATGTGGCTGGCGACTTTCTTTTTTGTGCTGGGAATTCTATTGGTCCTTTACAATATTGCAGGCCTGGTATATCCCCGGTTACTGAAAGGCTGGTTTCTGAAATCCACTACGTGGCTGGTGGTAGCCGGTTTCGTTTACCATACTTTCGGGATGGCGCTTCGCTGGTACGTTTCGGGGCACGCTCCATGGAGCAACGGCTATGAATCTATGATCTTCATTGCCTGGGCCCTGCTGCTTGCAGGATTGTTATTCAGCCGGCGCTCATCTTTAGTACTGGCGGTAACAGCCATGTTTGCCGGAGTGGTGCTGATGGTTTCACATCTGAGCTGGATGAATCCCGAAATCACCAATCTGGTTCCCGTCCTCAAATCCTACTGGCTCACGCTTCATGTTGCCGTGATCATCGGAGGTTACGGATTTATGACACTTGGTGCCCTGCTGGGATTCATGAATCTTTTGCTTACAGGACTACAAAGCAGTGGCAATAAAAAAAGAATCGGACTGACCATAGAGGAACTGACAGCCATCAATGAAATGGCCCTGATTGTTGGCTTATACCTGATGACCATTGGTTCATTTCTGGGAGGTGTATGGGCCAACGAATCCTGGGGCCGTTACTGGGGCTGGGATCCGAAGGAAACCTGGTCGCTCATTACCATACTCATCTATGCTTTCGTGGTTCACATGCATCTGATACCCGGACTGAAAGGGCGAATGGCATTCAACACTGCCTCCCTGCTGGCCTTTGCATCCGTTATTATGACCTATCTGGGAGTCAATTACTATCTGAGCGGCATGCATTCATATGCAGGAGGTGATCCGGTCCCTATTCCGGCAGCTGTTTATTATGCTCTTGTGATTGCTGCTGTTTTGATTGGCTATGCTTACCGGAAGGAGTGGAAGCTGAATAA
>JBEPWN010000159.1:0-6310 GCA_041642395.1 Marinilabilia sp.
GCAAAAATTCAGTTTCTGTTGGGAAAAGAAAACGGAACATCTTACTGGTTTGCCGAAATTGGCGTGAGCACTTCCGGCCATGATAAACCCAAGGTACCTGCCGGCAAAAAGAAGAAACTGAAGAAAATTAGTATGTCCAAATCGGGCATCAAAGTAGGCCCTCTGGAAATCACCGGAATCACCGGAAGGATCTACCATCATATGCGTCCCGATATTGCTGTGGGAGTGGATTGCAATATGGATTTTGATGCCATTGATGAGCCGGCATTAGCGGAATACAATCTCGACCTGGAGTTGCCAGATTTATCAATGCCTGATGTTTGTTCCATCCTAAACAGTTTAAACGCAGAAGAGATAAAGAAATTACTCTGCGGACTGAATCGCAGTGCATTTGAGGCAGTGCTTGAAAAATTTCCCGAGCCCGATTTTGATGATATTCAAAGTTACATTTCCAAAAACGGCCCGGCCGATTCCGAATTCCTTAACCAGATGGTTGCTGCCGAAGCAAGAGGCCGAATAGAACAAGGATACGAAGATCATGTGCAGGAAGAATATCACCAATTTACTTATGCGCAGCTGGCGAAAGTATTTCCGGGGCATGACTGGTGCCAAAAAGTCATTGACGACAATAAACAGGGTATGCAACTGGGCGATATGCTTTGTCAGATGCCCGATTTTCAGTGGCCATCCGTTCCCAACCTTTGCGAACTGTCGGGATACCTGTACAATAAAGTATTGCAGGCTCTTCCACCACCAGATTACGACGATCTGGAAGCCATCATGATGGATGAGGACTGGAGTGGCATCAAGGCAGAATATCCAACCATTACCTGGCCTCAGATTCAGGATATCTTTCCCGACAAAGACCTGTGCAGGATCATTATGATTTTCCCTGACATCGACTGGGGTGCCATTTACTTTAAAATTCCTCAATTGCCAAAGTTGGAATGGCCCGACTGGCGCTTGCATCTTCCTTCACTGCCCGATATTGAATTAAAATTACCCGATCTGAATATCGATTTTGCCCTGCCCGAAATATCATTCGAGCCCGGCGAAATTGAAGTGGATTATCAAATTGATCCCTCCATTTCATACGGCAGCTACATGATAGTTGATTATCAGGATTTTGCAAAAAAAGGACAAGTTGTTATGGGTACAGGTACCATGGAAATCAACTTTGAAAAATCCGGCAGCCTGCAAAACATTGGATTTGAAGTAACATCAGATTGGGGTAATTACCCAGGTTCAAATCCTGTAATTGAAGGACTTGGATGTATGACCTATACGACCTCCAATCAACAGTTTATTGGTGATTTCTTTGGCCAGTCACGAAATACAGCTATTTGTGGGCATGGACTGCTTCATGTGGACATCAGCCCCAAAACATTTAATGTCAATCTGGCATCCAAAAGAAATCCTGTGGTGGTACAACCTCTCTGTTCCAGCGGACCCGTTAGGCTAACGGGTTATTTCTCTCTCAATCCAACCACTTTCAATATTGGTCTGGGAGCATCCATGAAATACGGTTTCAATGGAAGTGTCAGCTCTAAGTTTTGTGAGTTGGGAATTGAAGCTTCCACCTCATTGCGGGCCGACATTTTTGCATCCATCAATTATCGCCCGGACATTATCATCAATGAAGCCAGTTTCTATGTCGATTTTAATGCAAATCTGGCTGTAACAACCGGAGGAACAGCTTGTACTTTTGGTGATTTTAATGTGGCAAGTGTTGGTTTGAGTGGCGATCTGACTTATTTCAACACGACACGAAAAATAAGTGGTGAAGTTTCGGGATACGCCAGGTTTTTAGGAATCATATCATGTGATTTTGATCTTTCAACAGAATATAAATTATAAATACCGATGACAAAAATGCGGATTGTTTTCACAATAACACTATTTCTTATGCTGGGTTCTTCATACGCTCAGGATGAGAGCAAAATACTGGTAACCAACAGTGTGAATAACAGCATTGAAATAAAATGGTTTACCGGAACCATTTACACCGACACTCCGGTAAATGTTTACCGGCAGGAAAAAGGAGATTCAGGATGGTTAAAAATTACTTCCAGTCCGATTAAGCGAGAAAATGAGATATCCCAATCATTGAAAGATCAGGATCAGATATTCAGCATGCTGGAAAAACAAATTCAGGAAAACAGGCCAGGTGATTTAGATGGCATGACAAAGCTAATGATCATGATAAAGGCAGTGGAATATCCTCCATTTTCAGATTTTCTGGGCATCAGATATATCGATTCTAGTTTTACCCGGGGCAAAGAATACAGATATCGGATAACGGAACAGACAGAAAATGGAGAGCACGAACTCAATATTTCGGAATGGATTACAGCTGCTGAATTTAAGCAGGCCCCTCCGCCCGATGCTTTTACCGGAAAACAGGAAGATTACGTGGTGTCATTTTCATGGCAACCGGATGAACATCAATTCATGGGGGTTTACATCTACCGCACCGGCCCCGGTGGTAAACCAGAAAAGCTAACCCATGTACCCATCATTGTTTCTGTCAACGATCAGGGCAATTATCCCGACATTCTTTTCAGGGATGATGATCTGACCATTGGGCAAACATACTCATATCAGCTTGCCGAAATTGATTATTTCGGGAGGGAAAGTCAGCTAAGTCATGAACTGAAGATCACCATAGAGGATGTTACCCCTCCACCTTCCCCATATAAAGTGGTTACTGATGTGGCAGGCAAAAAAGTAAGGCTCTACTGGGAGACTGTAAATGCACCCGACCTGGCCGGATACAATATTTACCGGGCTGCTCATACCGACACTGCTTTTCAAATGATAAACCAGGCACTGATCCAGAAAGAATATCTCACCTATACCGATACCATTAACAAAACAGGTAATTTTGATTACAAAGTAGCATCTGTAGATCAAAGTGGCAATGAAGCTTTTTCGGAAGTTTACACAGCAGAAATTAAAGACATTTTCCCGCCCGACAAACCCCAAATGCTGACATTGACGCCTGATACCGGACAGATTAAATTAAAATGGCAGGAAAACACTGAACCCGATTTACGGGGATATCTGATTTACCGCACCATTGATTCGGACAAAAAAAATTATTCATTATTGAATTCCCGGCCCGTAACGCAAAACCATTTTACCGACAAACTGCACCCCGGAGCAAAAAATAATTTTCTGTACCGGATTATTGCCATCGATTCGGCTTACAATAAAAGCCCCTATTCCGATTTCGCCATCACCCGCCTACCCGATGTGGTTGCCCCTCACCAGCCTCAAATAAAATCAATTACAGCGGAAAACAATATGCTTATTATTGAATGGCACCCAGTATTTGATGCCGATCTTGCCGGATATAATATTCTCAGAGCTGCAAATGCTCAAATACCAAAAAAATTAAACATAAATCTGATTTCGGGCATTGAACTTTTCACCGACAGAAATGTGCGTCCCGATATTCTTTACGAATATTATGTAACGGCTGTTGACAGTTCCGGCAATCAATCCATAAAATCCGAAGAATTTACGGCCGGTTTAAATATTAAGGCCGACTTCATCCTTGAGTTTAAAAAATTCTCTGCGAATTACCGGAAACGGAAAGAGACCATTCTATTGAAATGGGATGTTCGGCATGAAAGCCCGGTTAAAGGATTTGTTGTTTATCGGCGTACAACAGATGTCACGCATTTTAAACCGGTGACAGGGCTTGTAAAAGAAACGGAATACGAAGACAAAGACATCACTGAAGACATTGAGTATGAGTATCAGATCAGAGCCTTTTCAAATACCAATCAGCAGAAAAAATCAAACACACAAAAAATCACATTACCATGAAAAAATCAACCTGTTTAAAAATTATTATCCCGGTTTTAGTTCTTATTATCCAATTCTCCACCACTGAAGCGCAGGTAGGAATTAACCAGAACAACCCGAATCCTTCGGCGATATTAGATTTAAAATCAAACAACAGAGGGCTGTTGATGCCCCGACTGACGATCGCCCAGATTAAGAGTATTCCCAAGCCCCTCCCGGCGGGTCTTTTGGTGTATTGCACGGATCTATCCATTTTCTGCTATTCTGCTGATACAGCAAACTGGATATCCCTGCCTGCATGGGGGCAGAAACTTGATTTGGGTGATACTACTGCAGTGCAAAACATCATTGCTAAAACAAATGCGAACTCTAATGTTGGAATCGGTACCAATTCTCCCACCAGCAAGTTAACCATTGAAGGAAATTTAGCCGTAGGAAATAATTTTATAGCCCCTCCCAATGGAGCTGAAATTACCGGTCAGGTAAAAATAGGTTTTTCAGAACCAAATCCCAACGCTAAAGAACAACTGGAAGTTGTTGGTAATATTAATGCCGAAGGTAATATAACGGCCACAGGTAATATAAATACAACAGATAAAATTCAGGAAAACGGGTACGACCTGCTTCCTACAGGCGCAATAATTATGTGGAGTGGAACAACAATTCCGAAAGGATGGATTATATGTGATGGAGAAAATGGAACGCCTGACCTTAAAGGGCGTTTTATCGTGGCTTCGGGAACCCGAAAAACAACAACATTAAACATTGACGGAACAATTACTGAAAAAGATCCAAAATCCTTTGAAATAGGCATGGGAGACGACACGGCAACTGATTCTGTAAAGTTGGACATCACAAATTTGCCAACACATAATCACGGAAAAACTTCGGGAGGCGCAAAAGCTATTTTTAAATTACAGGTGGAAGGAATGGGTGTAGACCCTAATTATGAATATGAACTAGATCAGGCTGCAAACAATCCCGGTTCCGGATTTACCGACAGCGATATGATTATTCAGCAGTCAAATCATTCACATTCTATAGCGAGTCAAGGTGGAGATATTGCCCATGAGAACCGGCCACCTTACTATGTACTGGCATTTATAATGAAGGAATAAGTACAATCCATATCTATTATATACAAAAAACTCATTTTAGAATTAAACCATCAAAAGCATAATAAATAATTCTCGTTTTATTAGTGCTTTTTCAGGCACCTGATTTTAAAGCACAGGCAAAATTTAACAGGCACCCCCATTTTGAAGAGAAACTTTAACATAAATCGCATGGACATAATTAATAATAGTCCCCGTTTCACATCAAGAATCCTGGCAACCCTCGTACTGCTGGCAGGATTTGCCATGGGAGTTCATTCTCAGGATACTCTTTTCATCAAGGGTTCCAGAATCAAAATAATCGATCAGGATTCATTATTTTTAAACGGAAGCCTGGTAAATGACAGCGGTTCGGTGATGAATTCGGGAAGCATATTGATGAAAGGGGACATTATTAATAATTACAACGACTCAATATTTGACCATAACGGACAAGGAGTTGTGTCCTTCATCGGAGACAGCATTCAGCGCATTACAGGTAAATATCCGGTGCGGTTTCAAAAAATGATCATCGATAAAAATGATTCAACCTTAATGCTGGGCGTTAATATTTCGGTTACCGACAGTATAAAATTTACAGCCGGAAACATTGATTTATACGGGAAAGATATTTATCTGGAAAATACAAAACCATCAGAAAACGGATTGCTGGACTCCGTGAAAAACAGTTCCCGCATCATTAGTGATTCGGGTTATGTCCGGACAGATATTGAATTGACCAAATTCATCAACAAACAGGGGCTTGGGATGGGACTGATTCTTACCAACAAAGGCCCCGGTGGCAATCTGATAGTTGAACGTGGGCATACTTCTGAAACCACTGTTACGGATGGAAGCATAAAAAAATATTTCAATCTTCATCCCGACAAAGACTTATCTGACTCAATAACCATTGATTATCTGGACAGTTCAGATTTTAACGGCACTAATAACAACGAAGCCGATTTCATGTTATGGACATCGTACACAAAAGGTTATTATTACGAAAACAAATACGGCTTTGTTGATACCTTGAATAATTTTGTAACCACCGATGAGGAACTTGTTTCAATAAAAAACCCCACGAGACTAACAATCAGTGATCATATATGCGATGATCCGCCGAAAGTAAACCTTGGGCCCGACACACTGCATATTTGTGCTGGTGACAAAGCAATTCTGAATGCCGGAAATACAGGATCTTTTTTCATTTGGAATACCGATGAAACAACCCAAAAGATAAATATAGACTCACCTGGGAAATACGATGTAACGGTAACCGATTCAAAGGGTTGCTTCACCCACGACTCCGTATTTATTGTTGTAGATTCGCTTCCTCATCCCGAATTTACCACCACCGGTCTTGATTATAATTGCGAAACTGAGATTTTCGAATTTACCAA
>JBEPWN010000160.1:0-6272 GCA_041642395.1 Marinilabilia sp.
AGATGAAAATAAAAATCTTTTTTATATGTGCATTTCTCAATGCACTTTTGGCATGTACAAATATTTCTGGGTCACAAGAGAATAACACAGATAAACTTGCCCAAACCCCACCTATGGGATGGAACAGTTTCGACAGTTACGGGGTTTATCTTCACGAAGAAGCAGCGATGGAAAATCTGGAAGCTTTTGCAGAAAAACTAAAACCACACGGTTATGAGTATTTTGTTATTGATGCCGGATGGTTTGGTGAGTTTGAACTTCAACCGGGTACCATTTATCCTGCCGAAAAGCATGCAAAAAAAATGAATTTCAACGAGTACGGATTGCTTCAGCCCTCGGAAACCTATTTCCCGAATGGTTTACAGCCTATTATTGATCGATGCCATGAACTCGGATTAAAATTCGGGTTGCATCTGATGCGCGGAATTCCAAGGGAAGCAGTACGATTAGACCTTCCGATTAAAGGCACGAATTATTCTGCAGCCGATATTGCCGACACAACAAGTATTTGCGTGTGGAACGATCAGAATTATGGGGTAGATATGAGCAAACCCGGGGCTCAGGAATTTTACAACAGCCTGATAAATCAAATGGCTGAATGGGAGGTGGATTTTATTAAATACGATGATTTGGTACCTTTCCCTGAAGAAATTAAAGGCATTGCAAAAGCAATCGAAAATTGCGGAAGACCTATTGTTTACAGTCTGAGTCCGGGGAATGGAGCTGATCCCAACCACATCGAAGCATTCAAAACCGCCCATATGCTTCGCGTAACAGCCGATATCTGGGATGAACAAAAAGGAATTGATGAAGCGTTTGAAGCATGGCGCAACTGGCATGGAAAAGAAGAACCGGGTTTTTGGATTGATATGGATATGATTCCTTTTGGCCGGTTACAACTAATGTCGCCTAAACCGGAAGGAGTGCAGGGCGACGAATCAAAGGCAGAACTTATAAAGAAAATGGAAGCCGGAGAACTTAAAAATTTTGAACTCCTTTCAGGAAAAGGATTTACCCGTTGGTCTGAATTTACTGAAGATCAAATGTACACGTTTATTACCCTACGTGCCCTGGCAGCTTCCCCGTTAATGATGGGTGGTGATTTGCCCACCCTCGATGATTTTTCATTAAGTTTGATTACTGATAAAGATATGATTGCCTGCAATCAAAATGGTGTAATGGGAAATCTGGTGTACGAAAAAGATGGCATTGAAATCTGGAAAACACCAAAGAAAAATAGTGAAAATGGTTGGATTGGAATATTTAACCGCACTCCCGAATTGAATGAAGTTTCCCTGAATGTTGAAGATCTTGATTTAGTTGCAAAAAAAACTTATGATCTTGAAAATATATGGAAAGAAAGCAAAGTATCCGAATTGGATTTTGCTATCCAACCTAATGGGGTGGTGTTTCTTAAATATACGGGAAATTAAGACAGCAAGTTAATGAAGCAAAAATTAACCAGGTAACAAATAAAGCATGATCAAAACTCGTATATACGCTATTGTTATGGTGGTATTGCTGATTAGCAGTTTCTCATTAAGGGCACAAAACCAGGAGGAGTTAAATATACTGTTTATTGGCAACAGTTTTACTGCCAGGCATAACCTGAGTGGACTTGTAAAAAAAATATTTGAAGAAGGAAAGCCTGGTCTAAAAGTTAATGTGTCTGATATGATTTATGGTGGACAAAGTCTGTTTCAGCATACAGAATACTATTATTCCCAGACCTTCATTGAACAGAATTCCATTCAAAACAGTGAAATTGAGGGTCGGATAGCAAAAATGGAGGATTTGTTAAATCTGGAGGAATCACCTGAACAATATAAGCATTTCTGGCAAGACATAAGAAAAGGGGAAAATGTACCTGATTTCCCTAAAAACCTGATAAAAATAGCTGTCAGTCGGCATAAAAATTTATTGAATAACAATTCACGGGTAAAGTGGGACTATGTTGTATTGCAAAGCTGGATGGATGAAATTGAGGATTCAGAATATGGGTATGCAAAACATGTCCGGCATTTGGCAAAGATTGCAAAAGACCAGGGAGCAGAGGTAGTATTATATATTACTGCTCCCGATGTACAAAACAAAGAGCCGGTCTCAGCCCCTGTGAATCAGCAAAATGTTGATCAGAAAATAGATTATGCGCTTAAATTGGCCGGGGAAATTAATCCTCACGCAGTAATTCATGTCCCACTGGCAATTAATATGATCCAGGAGGGGGGGACAGATCTGACTTTTTGTTATATAAATGACTTCCATCCCAATCAGCGCACCGCGTTTTTAACTGCAAATATGTTTTATGCAGCATTTTTTAACGAAAGTACGGATGGGTTCAATTTCAACACCGTTACTGAAACCAAAATTCATTCTCCCGAAAATGATCCTGATGTGAAGCTCGATCCAGACGATGGTCCAGCAACCGTATTCTTTGAAGGCGAAGAGAAAATCTATTTACAACAGATGGCCTATAATGCAGTAATGAAATTTTATGAATGCTGGAAAAGCGGGAACATAAAACCTGCATTTACACTAAATTACGGCCAGGAAAACAAGGATGACACAAAATATCCTTATTGGGGTGATTACCATAAAACTCCGGTTTCGAAAATTAAACAGGCCATCTGGATTGAAAAAGATACAGTTATTGATGGTTGGGACTGGTCCTTACCGAATTATGTTGAACCGTCAGCAAAATCAAATCTGTGCATTGCCAGAAATTCCGGATTAGACAAAAATAAAATAGAAAAACTCCCGGAGATAAATTTTCCATGTAACCCGGTTATTTCGCACTGGGTAAAATGGAGAGATTTGGAACCGGAAGAAGGAAAAATTAATTTTCAACCTTTAATCGGGAATATTAAACTGGCTGCTGAAAAAGGATATGGCTCAATCGTTAGAATACATTTCTCAGCCATTGATTTTGCTCCTGACTGGATTAAAAAATACAATATTCCTATCCGCAAAGAAAGAAAAGAAAACCCTATCAAAACAAACTACGACCCGGGGCATCCTGCGTTTCATAAACGGTATATCAAATTTATAAATGCATTGGGTGAAAGTGGAATTCCTCAAATGGAGGAGGTAAAGGGATTATTTCTGGGGTATGCGTCTCCTTCAAATGGCGATGAAGGGATAGGTCCTCATCCTGAACATGAGGCGGATGCAAACGATACCATTCCTCATGTAATGGAGCGTATTAACGCATGGGCTGAAGCTTGCAAAGGAGTGGAATACAAAGTTTTTATGGGTGGATTATCCAATTACGGTTTTAGCAAGGGTTTTGGAATAAGACGTGGATTTGTAGAAATGTATTTGTACCATATTCCGAATGAACATATTGGACAAGAACTGGATGATAATGACTACCTGATAGTTGATGAATCAAACCATGTTATTGCTAACAATCTTTTTCAGGGAGAAGAAAACGAAGAGTACGAAGAACGTTGGGCAACCGACTGGCGCGATTTTCGTTTTGGGCATTCAACAGTGTCATTTCCATACCGTTATTTTACAGCCAACCTGAGATTGCTGCAGATGAGATGTAATTATTTGCTGAACAACGAATTCTCACTCTTGCCCGAAATGCTCGCCTGGGTGAGTCTTGAATTGGGAAGAACAAGAGAAGATACACCGGATGCGTGGTCTTTTCTGAGAGAAAGTTATATTAAAAATGATGGAGGAAGACCGGTTAAAAATTTTGAACGTTGGTTATACCAGCGCGATGCACCAGGTTATGAAACAACACCTGCCATTAAAATTGATCACCCCATTCAGATGTGGATGGTTGAACCAGGAAAATATTACGATTATGTTGCCCGCAAAGGCAAAAAAATGGGATTTGATGTGGATGACAATCTGTTTCCCGGGAAAGAGAAGAAAATGGCCTTCAAAGTATCATACTATGATGGTGTGAAAGGAAATTTAAAACTGGTATATAAAAATAACAAAGGATTACAAAATGGATCTGTTGAAACTTCAGGAAAAAACAGAGTTAAAACAGCCACTTTCTTTGTGGATGCTGAATTTAATAAAAATGCATTCCCGCATGATTTTGATTTTGAGTTGCATTCAGAGGAAGAAGTTCCGGTGTTTTTTATACGTGTGGTAAAACTTTAAAACTATCAAAATATTAATCAGAAACAAAAAACAAAAGTTATGAGAAAATGATCACTCTTTTACAGTCAAATCTCGCAAAATAAAGTAAATGATGGCAATCGAAAATTAAAGTTCCAGCCATTTAAAATGTCATAGTGGAAAGGCAACTACACCGAATAAGTAAGTTAAAAATACATATTTATGAAAAAAAGTTCAGTATGCAATTTTGCATTAACGTTAATGCCGTTATTTTTTTCTGCATCATCAGATGCAGTCGAAAATAAAGCAGAATCAAAACCAAATGTTCTGTTTATAGCTATTGAAGATTTTAGCCCCAAACATTTCGGAAGTTACGGTGGCAAGGCAATAACCCCCAATATTGATGCTTTGGCAAGCGAAGGGGTAATTTTTAAGAATGCGTTTTGTGCAGGGCCGGTATGCAATCCCAGCCGTACTTCTCTGTTAACCGGGTTGCGGCCACCAACCTCAGGTGTGTTTGGTAATTCAGATAACTGGAAAGAAATGGCATTGCCAAAAATATCGGTTACCATGCCAAAACATTTTGATAACAATGGCTATGAAGCCGTATGGGTCGGGAAAATGTTTCATCATCAGATGGAACATCCTGAAAGCTGGAGCAGGGAACTCAAAACACCCGTTGAAGGCCGGAAAATGATAAGCTCCTATCATCCGGAAGTGATTGAGGTATTGGACGAACTGGACCCTGTGGAAGGCGGCGGATATTTTGAAACCGATTTGCAATGGGGACCGGTGGATTGCGACCCCGGTGAGTTTCGTGATGGTCATTATGCCACTGTAGTTTCCGATTATTTGGCTGAAAAACATGAAAAACCTTTTTTTCTCGCTGTTGGTTTTCATGCCCCTCACGTTAAATTCGCCGCACCCAAACAGTTTTTTGATCTTTATGATGTGAAGGATATTGAGCTCCCTGATAATGTTCAGAACGATTTGGATGATATCCCGACAATTAAAGACAAAGCCCTCGTTTTTGAAGTGATGGACTCAACCCAATGGCGCGAAATAAAAAGGGCTCAGTTTGCCTGCATCAGTTATGTCGACTGGTGCATCGGACAAATACTTCAGTCATTAAAAGATAACAACCTGGATGAAAACACCGCAGTGGTAATCTGGACCGACCATGGATTTCTGCTGGGTGAACATTTTCAGTTTTCAAAAGGAGGCAATAAGTTGTTTGAAGAAACTGCCAACGTAGGTTTTATCTGGAAAGTTCCGGGGGTGGCTCCTGAAGGAATAGTTTCAGAAGCTGTAGTGGAATCCATAGATATGTTTCCAACTTTATTCGAACTGTGCGATATTACCACCCCCGACTATGTGGAAGGCAAAAGTTTTGTTCCATTATTAAAAAATCCTTCAATGCACTGGAAAAAAGCCGCTTTTACATGGGGAAGTCCAAAAAGGGTTTCGATACAGACGGAGCGTTACAGGTTGAATACCAACACGGATTTGAATCCTGAATTCTTTGAATTGTATGACCATAAGTATGATCCGGAAGAACATATTAATCTGAGTTGTAATCCGCAATATGCACCCGTAATTGAATCCCTTATATCAAACTACCGGGAGCATAAAGAAAAATACTCCATTCCTTAGGACGGTATACAATTGTTTTTCAATGGAAAGAGCTTAAGTCTGAAAAAATCTTACTCCACTCCAAACATCGATGAGCTTGCCCGGGACGGAGCCTGTTTGAACTATAAATATGGCATTATGAACTTTTCTTCATACCCCTGATTTTTTGTATCTGTTAATTTTGGCTCAATAATGATAAAAAAAACTGTTCCAATTGATAATTACCGAAAAATCAATATTGGGTTGTATGCTCAACAAACAGTTTCGGATAATCCTGCAGATTAATAGTACAATGAACAATTCGCCAGGAGAAATTCTACGGGACATTAACTATCAAAAAAAATTACAAAAACAAAAATGAAGAAATTATTACTGTTCTTATCAGTCATTTGTTGCTTTTTATTGCTCTCTTCCTCCTGCAGAAAAGAAAAAGTTATAATTGTTAAGCCAACTGAATACAACCATGCACTGCGAAACCCCCTAAAAGGATTTACGACCAATGGCATATACGATCATCCCTGGGCTACAATTGCACATACCTACATAAAATGGAATGAATT
>JBEPWN010000161.1:0-6270 GCA_041642395.1 Marinilabilia sp.
CAGGACAAACTCTCGTCAAAGGGTGATGCTCCCGGTATTATTCGTCATGCTCTATTGCGTCCACCGGTACTCCCGGTTTTTAAAGATAAAAATGATCCCACTTACACCGAGCGTGATCCTTTTACCGATTTGCCTTTTTATCGATATAATGAAGAGGGTGATCCGGAATGGGAAAGCAATAAATATGAATGGACCTCTAATCCTGTGGCGTTGGCTTATTTTACAGACGATGAAAGATCTCATTTTAAAACGTTTGGAAATTTCTACAGTGAGGTGGCATTGCTGTCCGATAAAGCTCTGAAATTCAGAACCAATGTCGGTGTCGATTTGAACTACAGGCATAATAAAGCTTTTTATCCGAATTTTGGCGATGACGATGGTGGTGGAAGTGAAATTGATGAGGGAATGGGACGTAAGAACCGTCCCGATGGACTGGATGAAGAGCGCAGTGAATCCTTTACGTTCACTTGGAACAATGTATTGAATTATCAGAAAACTTTTGGTTTGCATTCTGTTAATGCATTGGCAGGGAGTGAATTTATCACAAACTATGAGTCGGGAATCAGTGCTTCGAGAAGAAGGTATGATTTTGATTCTGAAAAGTTCCGTTACATTGATTTCGGAAGTACAGAGCGGGATCTTTGGAATGGAGGATCCGGATCTGAGTGGTCCCTGATGTCATATTTCGCTTCCTCTACTTATGTGTATGATTCTAAATACATGATGACTGCGAATATACGTGCCGATGCATCTTCACGTTTTGCAGAAGACAATCAATGGGGATATTTTCCATCGGTTTCGGCTGGATGGAAAATATCAGAAGAAGCATTTATGGATTCATATGACTGGTTGTCTGATTTGAAGTTTCGTGTCAGTGTAGGGCAATTGGGTAATCAGGAGATTAATAATTACGCTTATCTAACGCTTATTGAGAAAGAAGGCGACAAGTATTTGATTTCACGTTACGGAAATTCTGACTTAAAATGGGAGACTACCACTCAGCAGAATTACGGTCTTGATGCCGGTTTCTTTAACAATAAACTGTATTTCATTGTCGATTATTTCCAAAAAAATACCACCGATATTCTGCTTCCCATAAGTTTACCGGGTATTGTGGGCGATGTTCAGCCAACAATTGTAAATGCCGGTGAGGTAAGCAATGAGGGTCTGGAGTTGAGTGTGACTTTTAGAAATAGTGAAAGGGAATTTAAATACAATGTCAACGCCAACATTGCATCTGTTAAAAACAATGTTGAAAAAATGCACCCGAATCTTCCCAATATTATTGGTCAGGTAACACGCACTGCGGTAGGGCAACCACTTAATTCGTATTACGGATATGTTTTTCAGGGCATTTACCAGAATGATGCTGAGATTTCCAGTCATTTACATGGTACCTCAAGTCCATCTGCTTTGCCTGGTGATATTCGGTTTGAAGACCTGAATGATGATGGCATCATTGATGATAATGACCGTGATTTTATTGGCGATCCCAATCCCGGGCTTCTGTATGGACTGAATCTTTCGGGATCTTATAAGGGATTCGATCTGGCTGTTTTCTTTCAGGGTGTGAGTCAGGTGGATCGTTACAATGATTCTAAAAAGATTGTTGATTATGATACCAGGCCTTTCAATTATACCACCCGTGTTTTAGACAGCTGGGATGGCGAAGGCTCAACCAACAGCATACCACGGGTTAGTTTTACCGACAATGGAAGTAGTAAGGTTTCCAGCATTTTTGTAGAGGATGCTTCGTTTTTCAGATTGAAAAATGTTGAGTTGGGTTATTCCTTCCAGAAATTCCAAAGCCTTGGATTACAGGATGTGAGATTTTATATTTCTGCCCAGAACGTTTTTACAATTACGGACTATACTGGTCTCGATCCCGAATCAACCGATCTGATCGACATGGGTACGTATCCTCAATCGCGTTCTTTTATTGCAGGTGTAAACCTTGTTTTTTAATACATCTCTAAAATGAAGACTATTATGAAATTCAATAAATATATGATCCTTGGTCTCGGTGTCTTGCTGTTCTCAGGTTGTGAGGACTACCTGACCGAAGAACCCATTGGATTGTTAACACCCGAACAGGTAAATCTGGAGCCAACGGTTACCAGTGTGAATTATTCTGTAAATTCTTCCTATCAATTGCTTTCCAGCACTTTAAATATTATTGGTCAGTGGGGCTGGGATGATGGTACGGTAACCAGAAACGACTTTATTCTTCATGATATTGCATCGGACGACATGCAGAAAAAATGGAATCCGGACGGTGATCAGGCTTGGATGGATCAATTGAATAATTTCAGTTTTGTTGCGTCAAACCCAGGTTTTAACGGTATCTGGAATTATGATTATGAAGGCATTTCAAGAGTTAATACAGCCATTGGTTATTTGACAGATGACGTAATGATGGATAAGCTTAATCTGGATCAGGCTTTAAAAAACCGCCTTTTGGGTGAATCCTATTTTCTGCGGGCTTTTTATTATTTCGATCTGGTTACCAATTTTGGTGATATTCCGCTTTTGGTAAAGCCTCTCGCTTCCTTCGAAGAAGCTTATGAAGTTGCAGTCAGAGTTGATCAGACCGAAGTCTGGGCACAAATAAGTTCCGATTTGGAAAATGCGGAAGGATTGCTCCCGGATAGCAAATATTCGCATGATGAAGAAAAGTGGCGGGTATCAAAGGGAGCGGTTATCGCGCTTCAGGCAAAAACGGCTCTGTTTAATGAGAACTGGCAGGAAGTTATTTCTCGGGTATCCGAACTTGAAGAACTTGGTTATTATCAGTTAAATTCCAATTATTTTGACAGCTTTGATGTAAGTAAAGAGTTTGCTGAAAATGAAGTCATCTTTGCCTTCGATCATCAATCTGCACAGACTCCCCGCAGAGGAAACGGATTATGTGCCTTGCTGGGATGGGGATTTGTTGCTCCGGAAGCCAATTTTATTGAGGCTTTTGAGGAAAATGATCCCCGCCTTGGGTACACCGTTGATGTAGAAAACCAAAATGTGAATAAGATTTTGGGTACACTGAACGGCGATCACAAAGGGAATGATGATGCTCCAGGCAACAAAATTTTTATTCGCTGGGCTGATGTTTTGCTTTGGAAAGCTGAAGCATATCTGAATAATGGGAATCCGGAACAGGCTGTTGGCATCATCAATTCTATTCGCCAAAGAGCCAGGAACTCAGAGACCATGCACGGGACCATGCCACCCGAAGGTACATTGCCTGATCGTGATGTGAATGAGACAAACAACTCTTTGGTTGAAGAATGGCTGATCCACGAAAGAAGGGTTGAACTGGGTTTTGAATCTCACCGTTTTAATGATTTGAAGCGTTGGAATAAGGGCGTTGAAGTGTTGGGCCCACGTGGCTTTAAACCGATTCATTATGTATATCCCATTCCTCAGCGCGATATTGATAAATCCGGTGGCAGCATTAGCCAGAACGAGGGTTATTGAAGTTTGTTTGTTAGGTGATTTTTAGTTCAATAGTTCGTTAGAAAAAGCCTAAACGCAGAGACACAATGACGCAAAGTTTTTTATTGTAAGGTTTTGTGATCAATGCTTGTCGATGCATAAATAGATCTTTATGTATTTGTAATCCCGAAGGGTCGGGACTAACGGAGTATTGTAGTTGAAATAAAACATTAACCCGGGATGGACGATTTTAGTCTCTATGCTTATTAAAGCCTCCAGAAGTGCGCATTTTATTAATATCAATTTATATTTAAGCAGGAATCGTTCATCCCGGGTTTTTATTACTTCTATGGATATTAATTATTCGAAATGTTAAACTCTAACCTCTAGCCTCTAGCCTCTATTTTTCAAGTTCTGCCGATCGGCACTACCTGGCTATATGTCTCATTGAAAGACAAATTACAACGATATGAACATCATAAAACTGTTTTCAAAATATATGTATCTCATTTCCATTGACATGAAATCCGGAATCGATGAAGTGCCTGATGATAACTTGTTTGAATTATCCAGGTTTCAACGTAACAGTGGAATTTGGTTGGCAGCATTTCCGTCTTTGCATAATTTTATGTCGCAAATCAGAATAACAACGTTTTTTTCTGCCCTTTTTCTTTTCACCATATTAAGTTCTTCCAGTGCCTTTGGACAGAACCTTTTATTCAGTGTTGTGGGCGACGATACAGAAGGATTTCATCTTGATATTTACAATGGAGATCAGCGTATGGTTACCAATACGGAAGAATTTTCTCTGGAATTGTATAATCTGGATTTAAGTACCAGCGCTTTTATCAACAAATGGAAAGGAGCAGAATGGGAAGGTGATGAGACTAATGTGACCTTTAAGCGTGATTCCTATATCCCGGAGTTGGATGCCAATCTGTCGGCAACTGTAAATTATGAAGTTGTAAATGATCATGTTATCAAAAAGACGGTTGAATTGTTTCAGCCATCTATGCCCGGGATGTATTATATTCTGCATCAAACCTCTTTGCCGGCTGAAAAACCAAAGAGATTCGTGTCTTTTGAGCATAATGATTTCCCGGGAGGATTCATTCATGAAATTTTTCCGGCGGCCGGATTTGTTACACCGGATAATTCAGTCGTGGGTTTTTTGACCGATGCAGGCTATAAAAATCACTTTACACGTAATACCCGCCGCCGCTTTAGTGGTCGCGGAGGAGGTTTCGTGGGGTTGAGGCGACTGCCTGATCCAAATTTGTTTTCAGTTTCAGGCCTTGTCAATGATGCGGATAATAATGGTTTCATCAGGCAAACCTTTGGTGAAATGTACAATCTGGATGCAGGCGAACAAACCATTTTTAAAATGCCTTCTGAGTATTCAACGGTTGGCAATGCCGATGTGACAAACGTTAACGGTGTTGTTTCAATATCCGGACAGACCGATGCCCGCTCGGGAATTGAATTTATTGCTCCCTTTAAAGATCAGATGGTGTATTCAATCTCTTTCATGTGTAAGGGAAATACGCCGCTCGCATTAAAGCTTTTCAGGATTAAAAACGGACAAAAAACCGTTGAGTTGGAGCACGGTGTAAAGTACATTGATAACTTTCCGGTGGATGACGATGAATGGACTTTTTTTGAAGGCAGCGTGATGGTTCCTTATATCGGGAATGATAGTGTTTCCATTTTTATTGGAAGTCTTTCGGGCGAAACACCCTTACTTCAGATCAAAGATCTTCAGTTTGCCCGGCATGAACCCCGGCAGGAGCCTTACAATTTTATGCCATTGGGTGAAAAAGTAGTGAAAACCACCTATATTTTTATAGAACCGTGGGAGTCGCATCAGCAATTTATGATTTCTTCTCAGTCGCGTTTGGCTGAAGCGAAAGGATTCAAAGGTTCGCAGATCGAAAAAATGCTTTATGGCAATTTTAATATGCTTACATGGATCACTGACACAAGAAATTTTGCCCCGTTTAACGTTCCTAATATGAATTATGCTCCCGATATGTATAACAGGGATTCATTTTTCTCGACCGTGGCAACTTACAACAAAGAGCTGAATCTTTCCATTTGGGAGCAATGGGGAAAAACACAAACTCCACGGGGTGGTGTTGGTACAATTATTACGCCGCTGATGGGATCTGTTGAGGCCAAGGACAATGAAGCAACCATTCACTGGTTGATATGGGCTATGCTGAACAAGCGACGATTTGATGTATCTCTTCCGCATGATAAAATAAAAAGGGCGGTCGATTATGTTCTGAATGAATTTGATGCTGATAGAGACGGGATCTGTAAAGCCCATTTTTCATTGAGCCAGGTTGACATTATTGATTATACCCCAAAAACAGACCGTTTGGCTGTGAATCAGGGAATGCTGGCCATTGCACTGAGAACCATTAAAGAACTGGGATTTGATATTTCTGAAGAATACATTCAAAAGGCTGAGCAGGAATACCGTAATTTCTATGATGAAAAAAGAAAACATCTTTTGTTTGATCGTAATTTTCCTGATCTCATTTCCCTTACCGATCTTGAACCTGAGTTTTTTTCGCTGTGGTTGTTCGACCGGCCAATATTGACCGATGAAATGGTGATTAATCATTTGGATCAGATGCCTGTTTTGAATCAGGTTCCTGATTCTCCCTATCCGCAATATGGCACAACTGCACCCATTTGTGTGCGACTGACCGATGATGAACAGGGGTTTTCGTATCTCACCGGCGATTATCAGCCCTTTGAGCAATTTGGCAGGGACAATTACAGCAATGGCGAAAATGACGGTTGGTATTACAATGGTGGCAGTTGGTTCAGAGC
>JBEPWN010000162.1:0-6257 GCA_041642395.1 Marinilabilia sp.
TTGCAGTCATTTTAAAAATACTTACAGTCAATTATTCAATCGGTATCGACATGAATTTTCATAAAATACACACTCCTTTCTTAAATATAGTCATCGCAGGTGCTTTGTTTTATTGTTGCATTCCATTACAATCATTTTCACAATTGCATATAAAAGTAAAAACGGCAGCATCAGGAGGTATTCCTTTTGTGGACCGTAATAATCACCAGAACTGGGAAAACGCAACATATGAGCTTCAAAGGTCCATAGACAGCCTGGAAGATGGCGAAACAGCTACAATCTGGATAGCGGGAGGAACCTATTTTCCATCCAAACTTTATGCAGCAGCCCCTGATGCTCCTGTTCCTCCTCCACAAAATCCCGATGATCCGGATTCTCCTGTAGATGAGCGGCAGGCTTCATTTGTGATGGCTAACGGAGTTACCATAGTCGGTGGTTTTACGGGATCGGAAGCTACTCCCGAGGATCGGCCATCCGATCTATATGCTTCTGATAATGCAGCTATCCTCAGCGGTGATATTGGCATTGCAGATGAATCAACCGATAATTCTTACCATGTGGTAATTTTTCCTGAAGATGTGGATGATTCTGCAGTTCTTCAGAATGTAATTGTAACGGAAGGGTATGCAGACGGAGAATTCTATTTTTCAAGCACAGGTGCCGGTGTTCATATTCGTGAAGGTGGAATTCTTCGAAGCAGCATTATTAAAGACAATATATCAAGAGGCTCCGGCGGCGGTGTCTATTTATATAAAGGCGGTAGAGTTGAGTCCTGTGATATTTACTCAAACAAAGCTAATACCGGAGGAGGTGGTGTTTATTCCAACCTTGGCGGGCTGGTAACATCTTCCAGAATATACTCCAATATTGCCGGGAATTCTGAATCGAAAGGTAAAGGCGGAGGGGTATTTATTGTTTCAGACGGAATTTCAGAAGGAACCATCTCCGAATCACTGATCTGCGGAAATCAGGCAAGTAATAAGGGCGGAGGTATAGCCAACTATATGGGCGGGATAATTATTAATAACTTAATAATAAACAACGAAACACCTGGAAACGGAGGAGGTGTATATTTTCAGAATGGTGGTCAAATCCTGAACAATACCATTTCCGGCAATACCGCTGACCGGGGGGCAGGTGCTTATTGCAACGATGGTGGATCTTTTTTCAACACTGTAATGTGGGGCAACCTCACCCCTTACCCCTCCAACAACCAGTTTAGCAGCGAAGATGATGCAACTACTTCGAGGAAGACAATTTCAGATTATTGCGCCATCCAAAGTGGTGAAGCAACAGCTGACAATACCAATTTAATCGTTCTTTCATCCGAGAACGAGGGAACAGACAATCATCCGTTTTTCCGGTTCCCTGTTAGTTTCACCGGGATACCATCCGACAATAACCAGTTACAGGAATTGCTCAATAGCGATTACCGCATTAATCTGAACTCGGCTCTTCTGGATGCCGGAAATAACGATATCTCCAACCTGTTTTTCCCTGACACAGACTATGAAGGAAAAGAGAGAATCATCAAATCAAACGTGGACATCGGAGCCTATGAGACTCTATATCACCATATTTCAGGTGCTGTCACAGAAGGTAACGGCTCCATTTCACCAAACACAAAATTACCTGTACTTGAAGGAAAAGATATTCAGTTTACAATCACCCCGGCATCGAATTATTACATAACTTCTTTTACCGTTAATACAATAGACATGACCGATCAACTTTCAGAAACCATAGAATGCTACACATATAACAGCGTAAATATTTCAGAAGACATTGAAGCAGTAGTTCAATTCAGCATTCCAAACAGTGTCAGCAACATTCGCAATTCTGAAATAAAAATATATCCGGTACCTGCCAGGGAAGAACTTTTCATTTCAGGGATTGAAATACAAAATCTAAAAATATATTCACTTCAAGGACATACAATTATCGACTTAAAGCATAATATTCCCAATCCTTTGAAAATTTCAAATTTGGAAAAAGGAATCTATTTCCTTCAAATAACAGATACAAAAGGCTTATCCCATATTCACCGGTTTTTAAAAGAGTAGCATTCATAATAACATCACCCAAATCTTAGTGCAGCTTCATCGAGCATCAGTTTGGTTGCTGTAGCCCCAACCCTTGAGGCACCAGCCTGTTTTACCGCAATAAGATCATCAAGAGTCCTTACCCCGCCGGCTGCCTTTACTTTCACATGTGGACCAGAGTGCTGGCGCATAAGCTTAACATCCAGTATTGTAGCACCAGTGTAATTGTAATTTCCTGCGGCTTGTTTAACAAACCCAAAACCGGTGGAAGTTTTGACATAATCGGCATCTGCTTTTGTGCAAATATCACAAAGTTTTATTTTATCTTCATCGAGAATTATGAAATCTGTCTCAAAAATAACCTTAACAATTGCTTTGTTCTTATGGCAAACTTCTGTCACTAACCGTATCTCATTTTCTACGTAATCCCAATCTCTTCCTAAAACCTTTCCAATATTTATTACCATATCAATTTCAACGGCCCCGTCCTCAATTGCCTGACCGGCTTCAAAGACTTTCACTTTGGTTTTGCTGTTTCCTGCCGGGAAAGCAATGACAGATCCAACCCTCACATCAGAACCTTTCAATAAATCAAATGCCTGCTTAACCGCATAAGGCTTTACACAAACGGAAGCTACATTATACTTTACGGCAAGTTCGCACTCTTCTTTCAGATCTTCATCAGTCAATGTTGGATGCAAAACCGAATGGTCAATCATTTTTGCCAGTTCATAAACAACTTCATTCATAGCTATATTTTTTTTATTATGAAAATTGCAATCTTCCTTTGCCCTGTCAAGATGCTTATCTCTTCACAACTAATTTTCTGGTTCCATTACCCATTGAAGTTTCAAAATACACCAAATATATTCCCTCGGGCAAACTAGCCGAATCAAACATACCAAACGATTAACGGCACCATCGGGGGATGTGGCCAGATATACTTCAAATAAAGTATACAAAATTAAACAAATGTTCCACATCACAATAGATTTATGCATCTGCCCCATGTTACCCCTAAAAAATAATTATTCACGAATAATTTTAAACACATGTCACAGAGCCGGTCAACAGGACAATCCCTTCAGACACCCATATACCCTTGTCATTCTTTATTGGCAACTAAAAACTGATTTCTTATTGAAATAAATTTCACTTAAATTTATTCCAGTAAAAAAATCAAAGATTTAAAGTTTATGTCTACCCCTATAAAACTAAAAGCCGGCCTCATCGGCGGCGGCGAAGGATCATTTATCGGCAGGATACACTACAATGCCGCCATACTTGACGGATATTACGAACTGGTTTGCGGTGCTTTCAGCAGCAATCCGGAAAAGTCAGCAAAGTCAGCAGAAACTTATCACGTTCCTTCTGAACGTGCTTACGCCACATGGCAGGAAATGCTTGAGACTGAAGCATCGCTTCCACAAGACAAACGCATGGAAGTGGTCATGATCACCACGCCCAATCACCTGCATCACCCACAAGCCATAATGGCCCTGGACAAGGGATTTCATGTCATTTGCGACAAACCGGTTGCCTTATCACTGAAACAAGCGTTGGAAATTGAGAAGAAAATCAGTGAGACAGGACTTGTTTTTGCTCTTACCCATACTTATACCGGTTATCCTTTGATCAAAGAAGCCAAAGAGATCATCGCTTCAGGAAAACTGGGCAAAATACGCAAAGTAGTGGCCGATTATCCTCAGGGATGGCTCACTAGTCCCATAGAACAGGAAGGGCAGAAACAGGCATCGTGGCGCACCAATCCTGAATTCAGCGGGCCGGGAGGTTGTCTTGGCGATATTGGCATACATGCCGAAAACCTGGCCGGTTACATCACAGGTCTCGAAATAGAAGAATTATGTGCCGATATTACTTCGTTTGTTCCAGGTCGTAAACTGGACGATGATGCGTCAGTACTGCTCCGTTACAAAGGAGGTGCGAAAGGGTTGCTCATGGCCACTCAGATATCGACAGGAGAAGAGAACGACATGTCCATCCGGATTTATGGAGAGAAAGGCGGAATAGAGTGGCACCATGCTGCCCCCAATACCCTGCTCCTGAAAATGCATGAAGAGCCCGTTCAGATTCTACGTGCAGGAGCCAATTACAATTATCTTTCGGAGAAAGCCCGATGGAACACAAGAGTCCCAGGCGGCCATCCGGAAGGATACATTGAAGCTTTTGCCAACATTTATAAAAATGCCGCGTTCGACATCAACAAGAGTAAAGACGATAACTTTTCCGTTCCGGATTTTATTGAATATCCTACTATCCGCGATGGTATTGAAGGCATGAATTTTATTGAAAAAGTAATTGAATCGGCCGGGAGTAAGGAAAAATGGATCAAATTTTAAATGATAGTCAGGGCTTGACTCGCGAGAACAATTTCCAGTCGCGTCACTATCCATCAATCAGTCAAGCCCTGACTTACGGATTTCATACTATTACAGATCGTTAAAAACTTACCTTAGTAGAGGAATGACAGTCGTCACAACTCACCGTATGAATATCATGCTCGCTTTCGGGGTCGCTGAAGGATGTGTTCATGGTGGTAACATCAATGCCACAATTGGAAAAGGCCGGATGGCAGTTTTTGCAACTTTGCCGGGAATCGTTGCTGTGGGATTCATGACAAGACATACAGCTCAAACCCTCATGCACTCCCATGGGGGTTTTATCGTCTGAAGTCCCGGCCTCATGAAAACCATTGGGTGCATGACACTGAACACACACACCCTGGCGGGGATCTTCAGAAACCATGACTTTACGTTCGCCATGCCACAATTTAAGCTGCGGCAGCTCTTCGGCGGGGATATGCATTTTTTCATGACGGTCGTAGAATGAAACATGGGCCATGGAATCATCCCGCTCATAAAACATCATTTGGGGCGATGAATAATCAGGAACTTTGGCCACTTGTCCTTCATTGTGGATTTGATGGCAAGCCATACAGGGGATGGTTGGATTGCCGGCTTTCTGAGGTTCCTTAAGTTGCCAGGGCCCGTCCCTGTCAAGCGGGGCAACCAGCTCCTGAATGGTATGTTCATAAAACATCCCGTGGCACCGGACACAATCCCAGTTCAACTGTTCTTTTTGGTTTTGTTCTTCATTCAAAAAAATCGCCTCATAAGAAGCTGAATGGCCCCCGGCCAGCCAGCCGGCATATTCACTCTGGTGGCAGCGTTTGCAATTGCCCATCACTTCCAGAAGCTGTTCCTCTTTCATTTCGATCTCATCGAACTGCTCCCGGGAATAATGCCTCACTACCATACGTCCCTTCTCTTTAAGACTGTGAAAACCATTGCTGAGAGCGGTACCATGGCATTCCTTGCAATGAAATTCACGATGAGAACTATGTGCCCATTCGGTATAAGCATTCTCAATTTCATGACAGGACAGGCAGGTATTTTCAGGTGAAGAAGAATTCCAGTGCACATAAAACCCACCAAAACCCAATAACGCAATGGCCACAATAATACCGGGCAAAAATATAACTGACAGGCTTTTAATATTTTTCATAGACTTATGGATAACACAGAATACTGCTATTTTATTTTTAAACAGTGTCCCTGAAGCGATTTCCTTTTTGCCATTCCCTGATGATATGATCGCCCACCCAATATCCCAGGGCCATAATAGTAAGGACTGGATTAAATCCCCCATTGGTTACATGCAGGCTACCATCGGCTACAAATAAATTAGGCACATCATGAACCCTTCCGTACCGATCGGTTACCGATGTGGCAGGATCATGGCCCATACGACAGGTTCCGGCCTGATGCTGACCTCCACCAAGACCATATCCTCCTATCGATTGCCATGTTTCTATGGCCCCGGCCTCTTTAAGCCACCACTCAGCCTTCTCCGATAAAAACTCACATCCTTTTCGATCTTGCGAGTGCCGGCTGCCGGAAAATTTAACCACAGGAATACCCCAATAATCTTTAACTTCAGGTGTTACACTTACCCGCGCTTCAAAATTGGGGATTTCCTGATAAGGACCCACAACCTGAGCAACCCGCTTAAAGTTTTCCCGTTGAAAATCTTTATGACCTTTGCCCCATGAAGCAGAGCCAGGTGGCCGAATGCCTGTAAAAAGCCAGGGCATTCTGATAAATTCATTGGCCAACATACCTCCACCTACAATTCCGGGATTATGATGGTTATAATCACTAATGGCTACTGATGCCCCGGGTCCTACATCATCAT
>JBEPWN010000163.1:0-6255 GCA_041642395.1 Marinilabilia sp.
ACTTATCCTTTTGGCTACGGATGGGGATTTGGACCTGTTAATCCGCAATTGTGGGATTCCTGGGACGATTCAGATCTGAGGAAGGTTGCTTCCGTTTGCGATGTTAATGCAGAAGATATAGGATACAGCCCAAGCTCCGATCAGTATCATGAAACCTATTTGTGGCAGAAAAAATATATGCCGGTAAACATCAGTGTTGACGGAAAACGAAAAAGTATGTTTACACATCTTTATGAGTCTCCCGACAACAACATGGAATGTAATACCCAGGAGGTTGTCCTGCTTCGGCTGGCTGACGTGATGCTTATGGGTGCTGAACTTGGTTCCTCTAAAGCCCAGGAGTATATGGATGAGGTTAGAGGAAGAGTTAATTTACCAAGTGTGCCGCCAACATTCGAAAACATTAAGAAGGAAAGAAGGTATGAACTTGCTTTTGAAGGCATGCGGTATTATGATCTCATGCGCTGGGGTGAATTAAGCACTGCTTTGGGAAAAGTTCAGAATATTCCGGTAGAGATCGAGGAAGAGGCTGTTGAATATTCTATTACATACAGGCCCGAAACCAATGGTTTCCTTCCCATTCCCGAGTCACAGGTGGAATTGTCTGATGGTGTTTTGGAACAAAATTCCGGATGGTAGAATTTCTAATTGTTCACATTTAAAAGTCTAATCATGAGAAATATAATTTTATTCATATTCCTTTCTGCCATATTTCTGATTTCCTGTGAATCGGTAGAAGACAGAGAATATCTGCCTCAAGTGGAAGATGCTGAGGTAGTAGCGGAAAAGATCAATCTGAAGGTTGAAAACACATTCTCGGGCGGAAACATTATTTCCCTGTCAGTGGATGATGGCTATGTGGTTCACTGGGAAACTGAAGGAATTGATTCTTTTAAAGCAAAAGATACAATCCGTTTAAGATCCACCGGTGAAAAGGAGATTGTCTGTAATGTAGCGACCAAAGGAGGTAAAGTTAGTATAACCAGGACTGTTGAAGTGACCTCTGTTCCTGATTTGGTGCCGGAGCCGCTGGCCTTTTTAGTTGATTATTTTGGTGATGGCCGTACCTGGGTCTATGCTTCAGATTATGCGAATGGAACACTGCATTGGTATTTATCAGCTCCATACAGTTGGGAGGAATTGTGGTGGGCTCCACTGGCCGATGGTGTAAAACCGGAAGATGGCGGACTGGAAGATGAATTGTTCTTTGAAAAGAAAGATGATAAATACTTTCTGACAGTCACTTCATCCCCAGGGGCTGATCCCGTTACCGGAGAGTTTTCATTTGATGAGGAGCAGATGTTGCTTACATTGGATGGTGTTGAAATACCAGATGGTGATCACATCTATAAAGATGTTTTTGAGGTGAAAGTTCTTAATCAGAACGAACTGGTGTTATTTCAGGATGAGGCTGGAGCCGCTCAAAACAGTGGATGGGTATGGCGTTTCAAAAGGAAAGGGTTTAAGTACAGGTAGTTTTCTGCTTCAGCGCTGGTCTTTTTTGAGATCGGCGCTGTATAAATAGTCTAAAATATTAAGTAAATCTTATGGCTGTAATTGGAATGGACTTGGGTGGAACCAAAATCTGGAGTGCATTGTATTCCCATAAAGGAAAGATCCTTCTTGAGAGTAAAGACCTGATCAACAAGTCTGTGGGGGATGATGTCTTTGAGAAAATTAAAGCTCAGATACAATTTTTGCTTGATGCGGGTAATGAGAGGGGGGAAGACATTACTGTTATAGGCATTTCAGTTCCGGGAATTTATAATGTCGATAATGGAACGGTTTGGGTACCCAACATCCCGGGATGGGAAAATTATCCTTTGCTCGCCCGCCTGGAACAAAACTTTAAACATATCCTGTTTGTCATTGCCAGTGACAGGGAGTGTTACATTCTTGGTGAGGTATGGAAAGGAAAGGCTAAAGGTTGTAGAGATGTTATTTTTATTGCGGTGGGTACTGGGATTGCGGCAGGAATAATGACTGACGGACAAATACTCAGGGGTTCTAAAGGAATAGCCGGAGCGATAGGCTGGCTGGCCTTAAATAAACCATACGATCAGAAATACATTCCTTGTGGATGTAACGAATATTATGCTTCAGGAGAAGGTTTGGCAAGGTATGCCAGGGAAGTAATGGATGCAGATCCCTCTTATCAGGGAGTTTTCAGGTCAGAAAAAGAAATCAGCGGAATCAATCTTATCGAGGCATACACCCATGATGATCCTGTTGCCAAAGAAGTAATGAATACTGCAATAGAATACTGGGGGATGACCGTTGCCAACCTTGTCAGTATTTTTAATCCGGAGAAAATTATTTTTGGGGGTGGGGTTTTTAGTGGTAATGCTTGTCAGTTTCTGGATAGGATTTATTCAGAAGCCCTGAAATGGGGACAACCCATAAGTATGAAGCAGGTTGAACTGCACTGTTCGGAGAATGGAAGCTATGCAGGACTTTATGGTGCTCTCTCTCTTGCCATCAATTATCAAAAGAAAGGTAATAAACTATGAACAAAAAGACCATTCGTTTTATTGCCGCTGGTTTGGTAATGATGCTTTTTGGAATTACGATGGTGGTAGTTGGAACCATCAATAACTATTTAACCGTCCAGTTTGGGGTTGATAAACTTTTTATTGGATTTTGTGCCTCAGTTCTGGCAGCCGGAATTCTGACAGGTTCATTTTCTTTTGGCCCGATTGCCGATCGATTTGGATATAAGCCGGTAATGCTGGCCGGCGTGCTTCTTGTAATTATTGGAATTTTGGGAATAACTCTTTCCGGTTCTGTCTTTCCTATTCCTTATATGTTTTTCCTCATCGGACTTGGAGGAGGGAGTATTAATGGAGTCACTAATATGTTGGTGGCAGATATTTATCCCGAAAACAATAGTGCATTTCTTAGTTTACTTGGAGTATTTTATGGAGTTGGGGCGCTGGGATTTCCTTTACTGACGTCTTTATTGTTGGACAGGGCAATAAGTTATCAAACTATTTTGTTTATCGTGTCTATCATTTTACTTCTGCCGTTTACGTTGGTTTTGATTTTAAAATTTCCGGGAGCTAAAGTCTCCGGACCAATTCCGTTAAGGCAGTATTTTCAGTTTTTCACCAAGCCGGTCATACTTCTTATTGGAATGTTTCTGTTTTTTCAAAGTGCAATAGAAGCCATCATTCCTGTTTGGACCCCGACCTACTTGATGGAGGTTGTGGATGTTCCCTATGATAAAGGCTTATATGCCATTACCATTAGTGCAATTGGAATAACCGTCACACGATTATTTCTAAGTCAGCTGTTGAAGCGTATTTCGGCTATTTATGTGTTGTATTTTAGTATGGTTGTGACTATTGGAGGAGCACTGTTGCTGGAGTACAGCACATCCCTGGTTGTCGGTCTTTCCGCCACAGCCCTAATGGGAGTGGGTGTAGCTTCTTCGTTTCCGGTGATGTTGGGATATACTGCCAGTGCATTTCCCGGAAATTCTGGTACGGCTTTCAGCATTGTTATAGGCATAGCTTTGATCGGAAATATTTTGCTGAGTGCATTTGCCGGATTCGTGCTGGATCAATTTGGAATTGGCAGGCTCAGCTTACTGCTAATTTCATTCCTAATTATTATGATAGGTATTTTAAGTATTGTTAAATATAAACTGTTAAAAATTTAAAAAATCATGTTAGCAAAAAAATGGTTGGATAATGCTCATAGCATTATGAACAAGATTGAAGAAACTCAATTGGAAAATATAAAGAAGGCTGCCGAAATAATGGCCGATTCAATTGAAAAGGAACGATGGGTACATACCTTTGGCTGTGGTCATGCAACGCTTCCAATTCAGGACATGTATCCACGGATAGGTGGATTTGTGGGCTTTCATCCCATGCTTGAACTTCCTCTTACCTATTTCACAAACATCACAAAAGGAATGAGTGTGCAGAATTTTGTCTTTTTGGAACGCGTAGAGGGCTATGGAACCGAAATTATGAAGGGATACAGATTTCACAAAGACGATTGTTTCTGGCTCTTTTCACACACTGGAATTAATGCTGTTAATATTGATGTTGCATTGAAAGTAAAAGAAATGGGGAATAAACTGATCGTTTTTGGTTCCGCTTCCGAAGCAAAAGGAAAACAGACCAGACACTCTTCAGGTAAAACACTTTTCGACCTTGCAGATGTGGTTGTGGACACCTGCGTTCCCATTCAGGATGCTTCCGTTTCTTTGAAGAATCATGTCGATAAGATTGGCCCTGTTTCTACAATGGCATTTGTTACTGCCGTTTGGATGACGGTTATTACTACTGCCGAAATACTTGCCGACAGGGGAGTGAAACTCCATATTCATCCTTCTCATAACGTTCCCGGAGACACTACTGCCAAGGATCGTCTTGACGAGTGCCTTAAGGTCTATAAAGACAGGGTGGCAGGTGTTTAATTAATTTTCAGAGTATAATTATTTGTGGCTGTACGGTAAGGATTAGACAGATTAAAATAGCACTTTCAAAAATTACAGCACCGGCCCATCCTCTTTTAATAAGAAAATATGTGAATGGAATTTGCCAATGTTTTTTTGCGATTTATGGTGAACCTTTTTCCGGTTGGTCGAATAGGAAGAAAACATTGACTCAATAACTTATATAAAATTTGTATCTATGAAAAAACTATTTTTTATATCTCTGATGGCAGGAATAGTTTCCTGTAGCTCAGGTTACGACAACAGCTGGATACGCGTAAATCAATTGGGATATATGCCCGGAACACCCAAGACGGCTGTTATGGTTAGTAAAGAAAACATTAGTGTGTCTGAATTTGCAATCTACAGTGCTGCTGATGATCAGGAGGTGTTCAGGTCTGAAGAAATCAAAGAATTTGATGAATGGGGTGCCTTTCAAAAAGGCTTCAGACTTGATTTCACCCAATTTACGGATAAGGGTGAGTTTTATGTGAAGGTGAAGAATGTAAAGTCGCCGGTATTCAGGATTGATAATGATATTTATGCCAATACTGCAGATTTTATTCTTAACTATATGCGGCAGCAACGATGTGGATACAATACGTTTTACAACAGCACCTGTCATCAGGATGATGGATTCATTATTTTTCATCCTGACGAGGATAAAGACTCCACTCATATCGATGTAAGAGGAGGCTGGCACGATGCATCAGATTACCTGCAATATGTGACAACCTCTGCCAATGCTGTTTATCAGATGCTTTTTGCTTACAGGGAAAATCCGTCTGTCTTTGGTGATGAGTATGACGCAATGGGAAACTCTGGAAGTAATGGAATCCCGGATATTCTGGATGAAGCCAAATGGGGCCTCGACTGGTTAGATCGTATGAATCCGTCTTACGGGGAAATGTACAACCAGCTGGCCGATGACAGAGATCATATCGGATACAAACTTCCGGCTAATGACACAGCAGATTATGGACGGGGTGAAGGTGGTGCCAGGCCTGTTTATTTTTGTACCGGAGAACCTCAGGGGTCAGAAAAATATAAGAACAGGGCTACCGGAATTGCCTCTACTGCGGGTAAGTATGCCTCTGCTTTTGCTTTGGGTGGTATGCTGTTAGAAGACTACTATCCTGACTTTTCGCAAAAGATTAAAGCAAAAGCCACTGATGCTTACAAATGGGGGAAACAAAATCCTGGTGTTTGTCAGACTGCACCGCATAAAGCTCCTTATTTTTATGAGGAGGATAATTGGGTAGATGATATGGAACTGGCCGCCGCTCAGGTTTATGAGCTAACTCAAAACAAGGATTTTCTGAGAGAGGCTGTGCAGTACGGAAGGCGGGAGAAAGTTACCCCCTGGATGGGTGCAGATACAGCCAGACACTATCAGTGGTATCCGTTTGTAAATCTGGGTCATTCATTGTTGGCCTACAGGTATGATAATGATGAGCAAAACGCTTTCTCAACATATTTTGAGGGAGGAATAATGAACGTTTATGAAGAGGGGAAGGATAATCCGTTTTTTATTGGGGTTCCTTTTATCTGGTGTTCAAATAACCTGGTTACAGCTATCGCTACCCAGTGTCATATATATCGAACCTCTACCGGTGACGACAGTTACTATGAAATGGAACAGTCGTTGATCGACTGGTTGTTTGGATGTAATCCTTGGGGCACCAGTATGATCGTTGGTTTACCTCAGGATGGTGATTATCCTGACGATGTTCACTCGGCGGCTGTTACTTTGATGGACAGACAGCCTATTGGTGGCCTGGTCGACGGGCCTATTTACGGTTCTATTT
>JBEPWN010000164.1:0-6251 GCA_041642395.1 Marinilabilia sp.
TTCTGGTGGACAGGTTTACTTCCCGATTTTGCTATGATACGGGACCGGGCTGTCAAACCTTTCCAAAAGAGGATCTACGGGATTCTGAGTTTCGGCTGGAGCGGAAGGGCAAAGGACTGGCAACGTTTTGAAGAGGTTTCCCTGGTACTTGCCGGACTGGCAACTCCACTGGTACTTTCAGTACACACAATTGTATCTTTTGACTTTGCTACCTCGGTTATCCCGGGATGGCATACCACGATATTTCCACCTTATTTTGTTGCAGGAGCCGTTTTCTCCGGATTTGCAATGGTGAACACCCTTCTGATAATAATGAGAAAGGTGTCCAGCCTTGAAGATTATATTACCATTCAGCACATTGAATTGATGAACATTGTGATCATGATCACAGGTTCTATTGTTGGGGTGGCTTATATTACCGAGCTGTTCGTGGCCTGGTATTCGGGAGTGGAATATGAGCAGTACGCTTTCCTCAACAGGGCAACCGGACCATACTGGTGGGCTTATTGGGCAATGATGACCTGTAACGTGTTTTCGCCACAGTTCATGTGGTTCAAGAAACTTCGTACAAGCATAATGTTCTCCTTCTTTATTTCCATTGTGGTGAACATAGGGATGTGGTTTGAGCGTTTTGTGATTATTGTTACTTCCCTGCACAGGGATTACCTTCCTTCTTCCTGGACAATGTTCTCTCCTACTTTTGTAGATATTGGGATTTTCATAGGAACGATTGGTTTCTTCTTCGTGTTGTTCCTGTTATATGCGCGAACTTTCCCTGTTATTGCACAGGCAGAAGTAAAAACCATTCTGAAGGCTTCCGGAGATAAATTCAAAAGATTACGCGCGGAACATGGTGATAATGTGCCGCATCATTACGATCCAATGGTGAGAGAACCGGTTTCGAATACCGAAGAAGGTCCGCACAAAAGATTAGAGGATACTGAAGATTATTTTGATACAGAAGGTGAGCATAATGAAACTGTGAATGCTGATGCGCTGCTTCTTTCTGAAATTCAGAAAGATCAGGTGGATGAAATGCTGGAGCGAATTGGAAGTTTTGACCCTGCATCGCAAACTGCTGATGATCTTACCAAACTTACTGCGGTAGGTCCGTTGCTGGAACAAAGGTTACACCAATTGGGTATTTACACCTTTGAACAGGTCAGCAAAATGCAACAGAAAGATTTTGATCTGCTTGATTCAGTTATTGAGAATTTCCCCGGGCAATTAAGAAGGGGAGATTGGGTAGCTCAGGCAAATAAATTTAAAACCAAATAAATAGGATGGCATCAAAATTTATACACGCTATTTATAACGACGACGATTTGTTGCTGCAGGCCGTAGCACAGGTACGCAATGCCCGTTATCATATTGCCGAGATCTACACGCCGTTCCCTGTGCACGGGTTGGATAAGGCTATGGGGCTTGAACCAACGCGCCTTGCTATTACTTCCTTTATGTATGGAGTTGTAGGCTTTGTGGTGGCTATTGTAATGATGAATTACATGATGATAGAGGACTGGCCAATGGATATTGGGGGAAAACCAAGTTTCAGCTTTATTGAAAATTCGCCGGCTTTTGTGCCTATTATATTTGAATTGACGGTGTTTTTTGCAGCGCATTTAATGGTGATCACTTTCTACTTACGAAGTAAACTGTGGCCATTCAAAGTTGCGGAAAATCCTGATTTGCGTACTACAGATGATATGTTCCTTATGCAAATAGATGTGGCTAACCACGATGTTGAAGCGATGTCAAAATTTTTATACGACACCGGTGCTTCTGAAATAAAATTAATTGATAACAAATAAACGTGATGAGAAGTTTATTTAAAATAGCATTATTATTCGTTTTGGGTCTCACTGTGACTTCCTGTTTCAATGAAAAAGAACCCAATTACCAATATTTTCCCGATATGTATGAGTCTGTTCCTTATGACACCTATGGAGCTTACGATGTATTTGTGGATGAGCAACAGGCGAAGTTACCGGTGGAAGGAACTATTCCCCGGGGGTGGAAACCTTATGATTATGAAAATTCCAATGAGGGATACCAGAATGCAAAAGAGAATTTAACCAATCCGTTGCCTTATACTGAAGAGAATCTCGCGGAGGGAAGACAGCTGTTTACCGTTTACTGTGCGGTTTGCCACGGTGACCAGGGCGATGGGCAGGGAATACTGGCGCAAAGGGAAAAGATATTAGGTATTCCGCGGTTCGATGATGAAGGAAGGGCAATTACAGAGGGTAGTGTTTATCATGTAATGTTTTACGGTTTGAATGCTATGGGCTCATATGCCTCACAAACAAGTGAATTTGAAAGATGGCAGATCGATCATTATGTCATGAGTTTAAAAGACCAACTTGCAGGAGCTGAACCACGGGAATTTGAACAGGACCAGCAAATGGAAAACCTTATCCCCTCTGAAGCCAGGGCAGAAACTGCTACTCAGGATGATGAAAATGGAGAAGGACCGGATGCAGCAGAAGAGAACCTTAACCAAGAATAACAGCATTTAGATATAATAAATATGTACACGCTATCCAGTAAATTAAAGTTAACAGCAATTATTTGTATGATTGTCGGTGCCTTAGGTCTTCTCTATGGGTTTATTACAGCGCCTTCAACTGTTGATGATGTAAAAGAAATGATGTCACCTCATGAGGTAAGCGAGAGTGAGTGGGATTTAGACGAGGAAGCCGTGGAGCATGATTTTGTGCCATCTGAACATGAAATTACAACAGAGCGCACCGAGGGTGAACGCAGTACCCTGGAAGGGGAAACTGAATATTATGAGCACGTCCTTCACCAGCTTCAGAATAAACCCTGGGCAGCCTTGTATGTTGCCGCATTTTTCTTTTTTATGATCCCTCTGGGAGCTTTGGTATTTTATGCACTCCAATATGCAGCACAGGCCGGTTGGTCTCCTGTTCTCTTTAGGGTGATGGAAGGTATTACTGCTTATTTGTTACCGGGTGCTGTAATTATTTTTGTGATCCTGGCACTTTCAGGACTGCATTTAAATCACTTGTTCATCTGGATGGATCCGGAAGTCGTGGCGCATGATGAAATAATTCAGAATAAAACATCGTATTTGAACGTGCCTTTCTTTTTGATAAGAGCTGTGATATACATTGGAGGTTGGGTGTTGTTCAGACATTTACTGGTACGGAATTCCTTGCGCAGTGATGATGCCGATCCAACAGATCTTAGTTTGTTCAAAAAGAACTTCAAACTTTCAGCCGGTTTCCTTGTGTTCTTTATAGTTTCAGAATCTATGATGTCCTGGGACTGGATAATGAGCCTGGACCCACACTGGTTTAGTACGTTGTTTGGCTGGTATGTGTTTGCCGGAATGTTCGTTTCGGGCATAACGATGATAGCTTTGGTTACCATTTACTTGAAATCAAGAGGCTATCTTGAGTTTGTTAACGACAGCCATATTCACGATCTGGCAAAATTCATGTTTGGGATCAGTATTTTCTGGACCTATTTATGGTTCTCGCAGTTCATGTTGATCTGGTATTCCAATATTCCTGAAGAAGTGACTTATTTTGTTACCAGGATAGAAGACTATGGCGGCCTGTTCTTTGGAATGGTGGTGTTGAACTTTTTGTTCCCGATCTTAATATTGATGAACAGTGACTTTAAAAGGATCAATTGGTTCGTTGTAATGGCCGGGTTAGGGATTCTAATAGGGCATTATATTGATGTATTTGTGATGATAATGCCTGCAACTGTTGGCCATTCATGGTTTTTCGGAATTTCTGAGATAAGTGCAGTGCTTTTCTTCGGTGGTTTGTTTATTTTTGTAGTGTTCAGTGCACTGGCAAAACATCCGTTACTGGTTAAAAACAATCCGTTCTTAAAGGAGAGTACACATTTTCATTATTAGTAAAAAGATTATTAAAGAAGAGATATTAAAATGACCGTATTTTTAATCATAATTGTAATAGCATTGTTTGCCGTAACTGTTTGGCAAATGTCAAAGATATATCAGTTATCACGCAGCAGTGTGCCGGTAGATTCCACTCAGGTGGCCACAGATAAGGATAATAAGATCCATGGTAATCTAATGCTTGCATTCGGGATCTTCTTTTACCTGTTAATGATCTATTGTTTCTGGTTCTACAGCGACAGGAACCTTCCTGCAGCTTCCTCGGAACACGGGAGCGAATATGACAATTTATTGTTTATTTCGCTTGCAGTGATCATGTTTGTGCAGGTGATCACACAAGGTTTACTTCATTATTTTGCATTTAAATATAAGGGGAGAAAAGGCAGAAAAGCCTTGTTCTTTGCAGATAACGACAAACTCGAATTCATCTGGACTATTATCCCTGTTATTGTACTTGCAGGATTGATCATATACGGGCTCTTTACCTGGAGTAGCATTATGAACATCGATGAAGAAGACGAAAATGCAATTGTTATTGAGGTTTATGCAAAACAGTTTAGCTGGAATGCGAGATATGCCGGAGAGGACAAGGTATTGGGGAAGTCCAATGTGAGGTTTATAGACGGTCCCAATACCTTGGGAATAGACGTAAACGATCCTTATGCCAATGATGATAAGATCACGGGGGAATTGCACCTTCCTGTTGACAGGCCGGTCATTTTCAAATTCAGGTCCCAGGATGTATTGCATTCAGCATATTTTCCACATTTCAGGGCCCAAATGAACGTTGTGCCGGGAATGGTGACGCAGTTCTCTTTTACTCCTACAGTTACTTCCGATGAAATTCGGGAAACTGAATATATGCAGGATAAAATGGACCGCATCCGCGAGATCCGAAGGGCAAAGGATGAGGAGCTAATGGCTGCAGGGGAAGAACCTTTGATGGAATATGAACAATTTGAATACTATTTATTGTGTAATAAGATTTGTGGGGTAGCCCACTATAATATGCAGATGAAGATTGTTGTGGAAACCCAGGAGGAATTTGATGCCTGGCTTGCCGATCAGCCGAAGTTCGTGGAATCAGTAGAGAGAGCGGAAGCAGCAGATCTTGAGGAAATAGAAATGGCAGGGCAAGATGAGGATGTAGATGGCCAGGAGGCCAGTGAAGCAGAGAATGGTGAAGATCCTGAAGCAAATGCACAGATGGATGACCAGGAAACAGAACGTGAAAATTAAACTAAAAGTTAAGATTTAGAAGATATGTCAGCAGCAGGACACGCAACGGTAGATCATAATGATGATCATGGGCATCATCATAAGCAAACCTTTATAACGAAATACATCTTTAGTACTGACCATAAGATGATTGCCAAGCAATATCTTATCACCGGATTATTGATGGGGATTGTAGGAATTGCTATGTCAGTTCTTTTCAGAATGCAATTGGCATGGCCGGGGGAATCCTTCTGGCTTTTTGAAGCACTTCTTGGAAAATGGGCCCCGGGTGGAGTAATGTCCCCCGAAATCTATCTCGCCCTGGTAACCATACACGGTACCATAATGGTTTTCTTCGTGCTTACAGCCGGATTAAGTGGTACGTTTAGTAACTTACTCATCCCGCTACAAATTGGGGCACGGGATATGGCATCGGGATTTTTGAATATGATCTCGTACTGGTTGTTTTTCCTTTCCAGTGTAATAATGTTGAGTTCATTGTTTGTGGAAGCCGGACCGGCCTCTGCCGGATGGACCATATATCCGCCGCTTAGTGCTTTACCTGAAGCTATTGGTGGTTCCGGAATGGGGATGACGCTTTGGTTAGTATCAATGGCTATTTTTATCGCCTCCTCTTTAATGGGCTCCCTGAACTATATTGTTACCACCATAAATTTGAGAACAAACGGAATGTCGATGACAAGACTTCCATTGACCATATGGGCATTTTTTGTGACTGCTATTATTGGGGTGGTTTCCTTCCCGGTATTACTTGCGGCTGCTTTGATGCTTATAATGGACAGAAGCTTCGGAACGTCGTTCTTTTTGAGTGATATTTATTTAAAAGGGGAAGTACTGGCCCATCAGGGAGGGTCTCCCGTACTTTTTGAACACCTATTCTGGTTCCTGGGCCACCCGGAGGTTTATATTGTGATCCTGCCGGCGATGGGGATAGTTTCAGAAATCCTGGCCACCAATTCCCGTAAGCCTATTTTTGGCTACAGGGCAATGGTTGCTTCGATCCTGGCAATTGCATTCCTTTCTACTATTGTTTGGGGACACCATATGTTCGTATCGGGGATGAACCCGTTCCTGGGATCGGTTTTTACCTTTACAACTTTACTTATCGCCATCC
>JBEPWN010000165.1:0-6180 GCA_041642395.1 Marinilabilia sp.
CATCCCAGTCATTTTAATTATCAACGTTTTAAGCCGGGCGAAATTATCATTTCCGGAGGAATAGTTCTGGCAATGGTAACCGGAATTGCCGGGCGTGAATTTAGACAGATACTGGTCCAGCAAATCAGCAATGCGTTCCATGTACACCCTGTATTTGCCGAAGACCGCGTTGGAGCTCTCAGCTATGTGCGTGAGGTGCGCCATCTGATGCCTGGTTTCGAGGAGGTCTTTATCCGCACATTTGGAATCAGAAATATGGATACCGAACCAGAGCTTAAAGATGTGGCTTTCCCAGTGGTGCTGTTTGAGACAGACCTGGAACGCCCCGCCGATGTGCGACAGATCGTGGATGCCAAAGTTCCTGTTCTGCACGACAAAGTTTGTTGTATGATCAACTGGAGTGTTCTTCGAAAAGTAGATTGATTTTATTATGTTTTCCGGTTTACAGGTGAAGTATTTCATTGCCGGTTAAGCTTCCTTTTTATTATTTGGCTTCTTTAACCTGGACTATTCATTAATTATCTATTACGATGTCCAAATACCGGCTAAATACAGGCGCCCTCAATAAAATTGACTTGAAAATTATTCATTATTCCCCTCATCAATTTTCTTTGCGGTTGCCTGCATTTATTGGCATTTGAACATCTCATGACGAAAACTCATGAATAGACCAGTTAATACAAGATCTCGTTTATCTTTTCAATTATTCTTGTGAATTTTCCTTTCTTTTTTTCTCATAACCTTGAATTTTGGTTTAGTTAAACTGTTGGGTTTACTTTATTGCTATACATATAATTGGGTCTTATTTGGCGTAACACTACTGTGATTTTAATCAACATAAAACTACATTTAGTGGAGAAAAAAACGCCTTTCGTCAAAAAATAGGTTAGAGATGTTGAAACCTTCTTAACAGGCAGGTCGTTAAAAGTAACAAAGGCTTTAATCAAAGAAAACAAACCACTCGTCAAATAAAAAGCGTCGTTGGTCATTAAAGCACTTTGATATTTCAATAACGCCCGGTTTCTGGTAAACAATATGTCTTATGAAAAAATTTTACTCCATCGGTTTAGGAATTGCGTTTTTCGGATTAGCGATAACTGTTAACGGACAAAAACAGCAGAATGAATTAACTGGGATAAGCACCGGAGTGAATTCATTAAAATCTTCTACCATATATGATCTGATACGACTCAAAATAGAAAACCAGTATGTTTATGATGCCGCTGTTATTTATTATTACGATACATTTAGTGATGGATATGGACGTGAAGATTCTGATAAGATGTTCAATTCATCCGAGAATGTTCCGGAAATTTTTACACGAATCGGTAACGCAGCTATGGCCATTAATGGTTTCTATGCTCTTGACGGGCGTCATTCGGTTTCCGTGGCAGTGAGCGTTCGCAACCGGGTTTGGGACAAATGCGAAATAACTGCCATCCTGGATGATTTTACGGATGAGTATGATGTTGTTTTGGAAGATGTGGAAAGAGGTCATTATACAAACATGAGAACTTCTTCATATACTTATACCCCTGCTGTTTTGGGTGTTGAGCATGATCGTTTTGTTTTACATCTTTCACGCATCTCTAAGGTAGCAACTGGCATAGACGACGATAATCAAAGTATGGATGATGATGTTCTTTTTTATAGTGATAGCGGGATGTTGCAGGTTACAATTGATGCAGTATTGTATGCAGGTCCTGGTCCCCGTGCAAGAATTGATGTTTTCAACCGGGCGGGTAAGAAAATGATCAGCCGCAGTGCAGTTTCCGGTTTAAATCAGATTGAATTAGAAAGCGGTCAAATATATATTGTTAGTGTTACCGTTGGTAACAAAATGATAACCAAGAAGGTGGCTGTTATTTAACAGGTTCAATAATCAATACTCCGTTATTAAAAGTTTGTAAGTTAATTGTTAAAATTAAAAGGTTGTTTTTGTCAAGTCGCAGATTATAATGCTCATGAGATTCATCTTAAATCTAAAAATCTAACGGTCTATTGATAAATAGGATTTGAAAAACAAATATTAAATACTTCACAGGTAAATACTTCATAGGGTTATTTGGGTAGTCCCCTCTTCTGATAATACAGGAGAGGGGATTTTTATGCGGGGCAAATTTTAAGAATAATAATTATCGCCGTAATGAAAAAAATTGTTTGACAATATGCCTGCATTCCTCTTCAAGGATGCCTCCGGTTACTGTGGTTTTGGGATGAAGCGGATTTGGGGTCAATCGCTGATAACCTCTTTTTTCATCTTGTGCGCCAAAAACAATGCGCCCTACCTGGGCCCAGTTCAGGGCTCCGGCACACATCGTACAGGGCTCAAGTGTTACGTAAAGGGTGCAATTGTTAAGGTATTTGCCACCCATTTGTTCGGCAGCTGAGGTTATTGCCAGCATTTCGGCGTGGGCAGTTACATCATTCAGTGTCTGGGTCAGGTTATGGGCCTTTGCTATAATGGTTCCTTCACTTACCACCAATGCCCCAACAGGTATTTCGTCTTTGGCCAGTGCTTCTTTGGCTTGTTGAAGCGCCTGTTTCATAAAATACTGGTCCGTAAAATCGATTTTATTCATAAATATCTGACCTTTTTGAAAAGCAGCATCGCTGTTTCTTTTTTTCTTTATATTTTCGCAAAGATATTGTAAAAACTAATTTTTTACCGGAACCGGGAATAAATTACTTCCCAAAAAGGATATAAATAATGTTTAGAACACATACTTGCGGAGAATTGAGAATTGTGGATGTTAACGGATCAGTTACCCTGAGTGGCTGGGTGCAGCGGGTCCGGAATTTGGGTGGAATGACTTTTGTTGATTTACGCGACCGTTATGGCATTACTCAGTTGGTTTTTGATGACGATGCCGATAAGTCTTTGAATGAAGAGGTTCATGCCTTAGGACGTGAGTATGTTGTGCAGGTGACCGGGATGGTGGCCGAACGCTCCAGTAAAAACAGTAAAATCCCTACCGGAGACATTGAAGTAATTGTTAAATCTTTAAAAATACTTAACTCTGCAGATTTGCCGCCTTTTACCATTGAGGATGAAACCGATGGCGGGGAAGAACTCAGAATGAAGTATCGGTATCTTGATTTGCGCCGCACTCCTATGCGAAAGGCTTTGGAAATGAGGCACAAAATGGCTCTTGAAGTGCGTCAGTATATGAATGATCAAAATTTCCTGGAGGTTGAAACCCCGGTACTGATGAAATCGACTCCTGAAGGGGCAAGGGACTTTGTTGTTCCTTCGCGAATGAATCCGGGACAGTTTTATGCTTTGCCACAATCACCACAGGTGTTTAAACAACTCTTAATGGTTGCCGGTTACGACCGGTATTTTCAGATTGTAAAATGCTTCCGCGATGAGGATTTGCGTGCCGACCGACAGCCTGAGTTTACCCAAATTGACTGTGAAATGTCTTTCGTTGATCAGGAGGATATTTTGAATACATTCGAAGGCCTGGCCAGGCATTTGTTTAAATCTTTGAGAAATGTTGATATCGTGGGAGATTTTCCCCGGATGCCTTTTGCTGATGCTATGAAATTCTATGGGTCGGATAAGCCGGACATCCGTTTTGATATGCGCTTTGTCGATATTTCCTCAATGACTAAGGGAAAAGGTTTTAAAGTTTTTGATGATGCAGAATATGTAGGTGCTATTTGTGCTGAACGGTGCGCAACGTACAGCCGGAAAGAGCTCGATCAGCTTACTGATTTTGTAAAAAAACCACAGGTTGGAGCCACAGGTCTTGTATATGTGAAATACAATCAGGATGGTTCTTTTAAAACATCAGTGGATAAGTTTTTTTCTCCTGATGATTTTAAGGAATGGGCTGAAATGTGTGGTGCCAAACCAGGCGATTTGTTGTTGATTTTGGCAGGTGCTCGGAAACAAACTCTTTCGGCTTTATGTGATTTGCGACTCGAAATGGGTAACCGTTTAGGATTGCGGGATAATAATAAATTTGCTCCTCTTTGGGTTGTTGATTTTCCATTGCTCGAATGGGACGATAACTCTCAACGTTTTTATGCAATGCACCACCCTTTTACTTCGCCCAAAGATGAAGATATGGAACTGCTTGACCGAAACCCCGGAGAGGTCAGAGCCAATGCTTATGACTTGGTTATTAACGGCGTTGAGATAGGAGGCGGATCCATTCGTATTCACAACGATGGCTTACAAAATAAAATGTTTAAAGTCTTGGGATTTACTGAAGAGGAAGCAGAGAGCCAGTTCGGATTCCTGATGAATGCCTTTAAGTATGGTGCTCCGCCACATGGAGGTGTTGCCTTTGGTTTTGATCGTTGGGTGTCGTTATTTGCCGGCGTGGATTCCATCCGGGAAGTAATTGCGTTTCCTAAAAACAATGCAGGAAGGGATGTGATGAACGACGCGCCTTCTTATATAAGTAAATCTCAGCTTGATGAGCTAATGATCGAGATCAAAAATAAATAGTCGTTCATAATTACCCTGCAGGGACATCTTTGATGTATTTCAGGTTATATAATGGTTATGAGACTTGCCGAAACAAAAAAAACAGCACGAAAATTAATTCGTGCTGTTTTTTTATATTACAGTTTCTCTGTTAAGGATTATTTGTTTGCTGGCCGTCCCAGTATCTCATGTTTATTTACCACCGGATTGGCATACATTTCAAGTAAAACCTTTCGAAGGAAGTTTCTGTCCCCTTCGATGCGATCCAGATGTTCTTCTATATAGGAAATAAAAACTTCTTTTTCTTCCCTGGAGTAATGGTTACTGTATTCGTCGGTTTCGTTGAGCATGTCCCAGGCTACCCAGTTTCCAGGCCACAAACGATAATTTTCATGTACATGCTTGTCGATGAGCCCTGCAAGAAATTCAAACTTTTCGTTCTTATTCGCAATGTCTTTCAGGATATCAAGCTCGTTGTTGATTGGTTGCCCGAAAGCAAAGTGTACACGTCCTTTTCGACCACGGAGGCCGGTGCCCATATGCATCAGATCATCATCCTGAGTTTTAATATAGTCGGGATTGTCTCTTTTGTGTTGAAACTCCAGAGCTTTCAGGTAATCACAAGGATCATATTCGTAAGATATGGAAACGGGGACTATTTTTAATTCTTTGAAATTTTCAGCCACTGATTCATCATTACCACTTATGTTTAACATTTTCAGCAGGCTGAGTTGGGTTCGGTCATTCCCGTCCTTTGAGCGGCCTTCGCGCTGAGCAATCCAGATGCTGTGGCCTACATCAGTTAAGGTATGCCGTATGTATTCAGACAAGAGAGTGGAACTTTCCATCATTTGTCTGATTGGCAGGTTGCGTTTTACAATGAATGTCCGGTTCAGTTTTACCAGATCAGTGATCCATGGATAAATTAGAAGGTTATCACCAATGGCAATTTCGGTGGTGTCGAAACCGTGATCAAACATGATGACATTCAGAATCGCCGAATCAAGTACTATATCACGGTGATTTGATACATACAGATATGACTCTTTGGGATCCAGCTCGTCAAGACCCTCAGAGGTAATGCCTTTTGTGGTATTTTTTATGATTTCTTTGACATAAGGCGATATGACTTCCTGCTGAAACTGTCGGATACTCTTAATTTGCATCATATTGTCGATGAAACGTTGAGGAGACAATTCAGGGTACAGAAATCCAATAAGTTCTAAAAACGAAGTTTCATTTTTTAGTCTTTCAAATACCTGTTGAATTTCATGGTCCTGATAAGGACGTATTGATTCATAATCCAGTTCCTTGGCCATTTTTGACTTTTTGGTTTGCCGGCAAAATTACTTTAAACAAACCGGTTTTGGAAATTAACAATAAATTATTTTGTGTCGGTATAATTATAGCTGGTCGTTGTTTGATATCCCCTGACGAAGGAGATCCCAGTACTCCATGGCCCTCCGGGTATGAGGTATCACGATAGTCCCGCCCACAATATTAGCTACCGAAAATGTTTCCATCAATTCCTCTGTTGAAATTCCTTCCTCATAACACTTTTCAAGATGATATTTTATGCAGTCGTCGCACCTCAGTACCATGGAAGCTACTAACCCTAGCATTTCTTTTGTCCGCACGGGCAAAGCTCCTTCTTTGTATGTGTTTGTGTCAAGATTAAAAAGCCTTTTTATTACAAGGTTGTCTTGATCCAGGATTCGATCGTTCATTTTGGCACGATA
>JBEPWN010000166.1:0-6141 GCA_041642395.1 Marinilabilia sp.
TGGTTAGATTTTCAGATGTTAGATCACTACTAAACGGAAAAAAATGAGATTGCTTCGCTTCTCTACCAATGACAGATTTTTATAACAAACAGAAATTCAATTTATTAACAGTTGGCCCCCTTTCGGGGACCCGGTGCCATTTGTTCAGCTTACCCCGGGTTTTTCACCCGGGGTTACCGGGGTTATTCAAATTGGCCCCTTACAGGGACCTACCAGTTCTGTCGTGTATACCTTATGCCCCAAAATTTAATTGGGGCAGCCACTCGCAATGTCGGGACATTATCGGATTTTGAAGGACTAATTGGCAATTCATTACAAAAGCTTGACGCACTCTATGACCAAAACGTTACTTCTACCTGCGTGTTTCGGGCCGGTACAATATTTTGCATGCCTTTACAACATGCCGGCCATCATCGAAAAACACGCAAATTATACCAGGCAAACTTATCGTAACCGGTATGTCATCATGGGTCCTAACGGGCCCATAACATTATCGGTGCCCATAGAAAAAGACCCAAGGCAAAAGGTGCCGGACAAGGATGTGAAAATAGCTTATCATACTCCCTGGCAAAAAATCCATTGGCGCTCACTTGTTTCGGCATACAATTCATCGCCCTATTTTCAGTATTATCGCGACGAAATTGAAACGTTCATATTTGAAAAGCACACCTATTTGTTCGAGTTTGATGTGAAGAGTACTGAATTAGTGACAGAACTGCTGGGATTTGAGCCGGATATTTCAGTCACGGATGAATATATGATGGATCCAAATAATAACATTATCGATATGCGGGACATCATTCATCCAAAAAGAGATATTGATAAGGAGACTTCCATCTTTAAAATTCATCCATACAAACAAGTATTCGATGACAGGCATGGTTTTGTACCCCACCTGAGTATGCTGGACCTGCTTTTTAATAAAGGCCCGGAATCACAGTTTATTTTAGATCAAAGCATTAACAAAACAGATGGTTAGATGCTAGAAAAGATTGCTTCGGGCGGCACCCTCGCAATGACCAGCAAGTGTTTATAAGTAAAAGAGTAGAAAAAAAGCGCGGCGGCAAAGCCGCCGCGCTTTTTTTCTACTCTTTTCCCATCAATTATGTTAGAGTCATTGCGAGGGCTTGTCCCGAAGCAATCTATAATTCAAACGAATCTGGATCTGTCGTTGGTCGAGATTGAACCTGCCCCGACCCTTGCGAAAGCTTAGTAACCGTATTTCCTTTTATTCGTATCGTTCAACTTAGGTAAAACTTGAATTCAGTCCCCTTTATGACTGATATTATCCCAAAGTTCCATTCCCTTTGCAATAATATCAGCATGATCAAAAGCAAGCGGGGGCAGTTTATCAACATGAAACCATCTGGCATCTGAAGCATCGTCACCACCATTCACCACCACCTCTTCAGGGAGCCATGATAAGAAAGCTACGGTAACAGTTCTGTGACGCGGATCACGTCCCACCTTGCCAAAAGCCCCTATCTGATGCAGCGATACATTTGTCAGTCCGGTTTCCTCTTTCAGTTCCCTTGCTGCAGTTTTCTCAATATCCTCGTCCATATCAGCAAAGCCACCCGGCAAGGCCCACATATTTTCAAAAGGAGGTTTCCGGCGCTTTATCAAAAGAATTTTCAATTGATCTCGTTCGTTCCCGGCCACTGCAACAACATCAGCGGTTACAGCAGGCCGGGGATAGTCGTAACAATATTTTTCTTTACACATTGATTATTCGTTTTATCACCCTCAGGTGATGTGTATACACACGGCGGTCACGATTGTAAATTCCCTGATGATCAAGAGCATCTAAACGCACCGAACCACTGGCGTGTAATATTCTCCCTTGCCCCAGACAGAGACCAACATGTATGATTCTGCCTTCATCATCATCAAAAAAAGCCAGATCGCCGGCATTTGCCTCTTCCACAAAACTGACAACCTGTCCGTGTTCAATTTGATCGGAAGCATTTCTTGGCAAGCCAACCCCTACCGTTTTGAGTACAATCTGAACAAAACCACTGCAATCAATTCCATAAAATGAACGCCCGCCCCACAGGTAAGGTGAATTAAGAAAGCCCCGGGCAACATCCTCCAGATTCGGTTTTCCGTAGGGCAAATTACCCTGCCAGTAAAACTCAGAACGTCCGATTATGAATGCATTACGATCGGCAGAATTAAAGACAACACGGCTCCCGGCCGACAATAACATTGCAGTGGAATCGGCCTCCCTGATAACCCTGACAAAAGGTTTATTGACAATAGCTCCCGGTGCTTTGTTCCATGCTTCCACATCACGATCCTCCAGCGACTTAACCAGCTTTTCATCTATCCACCCTTCATAGCCGTCATAATGACATTTTACTTTATACCAACCTGTCTGATGTTCCAATAAATCGAAACTTTCGCCAAATAAAATCTGCGTCTCCAGCTGAGCTGATTCTAATGGTGCCGACCGCAAAGGAATAAAACCGTAAGTGCAAATGGATTGAGTCATATGATAAAATTATAATTAAAATACAAGATGTGAAATAAACAAAAAACAGACCAAAAAAAATTAATCAGGCTAAGTCAAATTTAAAATGACATATAAGTTGAAAACGGATTTTTCAAAAATAAGAAAAACCGCATGGACTCATCTAAATGAACTTTTTATCATGAATAATAAAATCAGTCATGCCTGGCACGATATTTAAAGCTGAATATGATACTAATGAACCTTTTCCTTATATTAGCACTTTACAATAGATAATTAGTCCCGCTTCGGGATTAGATGTTAGATTTTGTATCATATTTGAGAATAGACCATTAGTCCTAAAAATATAAAAAGAAATAAGCCGGTGAGGCCCGAAAATTGAAATTAAAAAGCAACAAAGATAATTATCCTATGAGCAATTATTTTTCAACGATAAAAGAAAATTCAACCACGATATATCGTCTCCTGATCTTTTTGACCGCAATCACCCTGATTGTTTACATATTACCCAGAGAAGGCAAGTTCCCTTATGAATATTCTAAAGGCAAGCCCTGGATGCATGAGATGCTGATCGCACCATTTGATTTTCCTGTATATAAAAGTCAGAAAGAACTGCGTCAGGAACGTGACAGCATATTATCCAATTTCAGGCCATATTTCACTTTTGATACACTCACAAGAACTGAGCAAACCAACCAGGCCCTTATTGAACTTGAAAACAAACATGATGAACTCGCCGAGTCATATCCCTTTCTGAATAACAAGATCAAAGGAAAAGATTCCACAGTATGGGATGTTCTAAAGCATTCAATTGAAAATGAACTGTCAGCAATATACCAAAGAGGACTTATAAAATTACCCGAGCAATATGCCGATGCCAAAAAATCATTCGAACTGAATCTGATCAAGAACAACTTTGCAGAACCCTCTGAATTAAGTGAATTTCATAACTATCAAAGCGCATATCAACAATTAAGCATCAATATAATCAAAAAGTTACGCAACCTGACAAATACCGAACAGAATGAACTGGATAACCTGGTGTCAGATCTTCAACTAAATAAATACCTCGAACCAAACATTAATTATGAAGTTGAATATACTGCCAGAGAGCGGGACAAACTTTTAAAAAATGTCAGTCTCACCAGTGGTATTGTATTATCCGGACAACGAATCGTGGATACAGGTGAAATCATTGACGAGCATACAGCCAAAATTCTGGATTCACTGAAGAAGGAATATGAGTCATCATTGGGCGGGGGCACCGGATATTATTTTATATTACTGGGACAAAGCCTGCTTACGCTGCTTTTTATGAGTCTCATTTTTATGTTTTTATATTTTTTCAGGCGTGATGTGTTTAACAATCTCCTTTCCATCACTTTTATGCTGTTGATGGTAATTGGCATGCTATTGCTGGCGAGATTGTCCCGGCTTTTTGAATTTTTCCCGATATACATTATTCCGTTCGCCATACTTCCCATCATAATTCGCACATTTTTCGATTCACGTCTCGCCTTTTTTATGTATGTGATTACCATTTTAATGGCAGCTTTTTTCACCCAGAACAGTTTTGAATTTGTTTATATGCAGGTTCCTATAGGCCTGATAGCCATATTCAGCCTTTTCAGAATGGTACGCCGGGAACAACTGGTGCGATCATCCATTTTCATTGTGCTAACATATTCAGGGTTTTATACTGCCATGGCCTTATTGCAGGAAGGCGATTTCAAAAGCATTGACATTTCGATTTTCGGACAGTTTGTTGTTAACGGGGCCTTCATATTGCTTGTTTATCCGCTTATTTACGTATTTGAAAAAGTATTCGGTTTTATTTCGGATGTTTCCCTGGTCGAACTATCCGACACGAACCATCCGCTACTGAGAAAACTTGCGGAAAAAGCACCCGGTTCGTTTCAGCATTCACTTCAGGTAGGTAATCTTGCCCAGGAAGCTGTTTACCGCATTGGCGGAAATCCACTGCTTGTAAGGGCCGGAGCCATGTATCATGACATCGGCAAAACCGTTTCCCCCATCTATTTCACCGAAAATCAAAATACAGGATTTGATCCTCACGCTAATATGGATTACGAAAAAAGTGCCTATTCCATCATTCAGCATATCGAAAAAGGAGTAAAGATTGCCCGGAAACATAAATTACCCGAACAAATCATTGATTTCATACGAACGCACCAGGGAACAACCACAGCCAGGTTCTTTTATAATTCATATAAAAATGAACATCCTGATGAAGAAGTGGATATCAGCAAGTTTTCTTACCCCGGACCAACGCCTTTCACCAAAGAAACCGCAATACTAATGATGGCTGATTCAGTGGAAGCAGCATCCCGCAGTCTTAAAACTTTTGCCGATGAAGAAATTGAAAAACTGGTGGAAAACATCATTAACAAACAGATTGCAGAAGACCAGTTTGTTAATGCGCCCATTACATTCAGGGAAATTACCCAGGTAAAAGAAGTCTTTAAACAAAAATTAAAAAACATTTACCACGCCCGGGTGGAATATCCGGAGTTAAAATCGCAAACCACAGAGGACCGTGAGCCGCAGACACCACCCGATAAACCCGAAGATTAACCAGGGCCTGCTGAACAACACCTAAAGACTTAAAAATAAAGTATTTATTGTGAATAAAATCCTTTAAAGTGCAAGGGGCTTTAAGCAAATCTTAAATTAAGGCTGCACTCGAGAAGCGAAATTGGTAATATACTTCTACCCGAAAGAATTCTTTTGTGATTAAAAAAGATTCCCTGGTCAAAGACGCGGTGGCCTGTCGGCTTTCCGGGCCGGCGGATGGCGGGAAGACAAAATGGGCGAATTTCATGGCCTAGCGCAATGGCCGGAAATTTTGGGTTTCGCGGGGTGATAGGTTCAAGCCGACTAGACCTTTTTGGTTCTTTTTGGGGCAGTGCCTCCCATCGGTCGCCGAAGGCTTGCCGAAGGTGAAACGCTAAAGCTACGGCGACAGGCGGAATGCCATAAAGAACATCAATAAAGGAATAAAAAATTGGACTGCTGACTTTTTCAGCAGCCCCTAACTAAAAAATTGAAAGGTGCAATCATAATAAAAACATAAAGCCCCTGCCAGGATAATACTCAGCAGGGGCTTATATCTATAAACTAACCTTTTCAGCAGCTCCAGCAGGAATAATAAACAACCTCAATATTTTTCATATTCATCATCCTCGAATTCTGGTTTGATGCCCTTGATATTATCCTTCAGTTGCTCCGTAGAAACAGCACAAGCGGCACCTTCCTCATCGGTTTCGGAAGCCAGTGATCCCTGTTTTGATTTGGCCCCGTCAGGTTGGGAAAACCCGGAAATTAAATTACTATCCTGGTCTTCTTTTTCAAGACGAAATACCGAAATGGCCCTTTCAAGACGATCAGACATTTTATCAATACGCTGTGCTGCTGAATTAATCTCTTCGGAATTGGCAGCGTTGCGCTGAGTAACCTGATTTAATTGCTGAAGTGCATTATTGATCTGCTCCACCCCACTTAGCTGTTCCATGGAGGCCAAGGAAATTTCCTGAATGAGGCTGGCTGTTTTTTCAATCTCAGGTGTAAGGTTCAGCAACATTTCTCTGGACTCTTTTGATGAACCGATGGTTTGTTTCGATACTTTGTTGATATCGCTGGCAGCCTGC
>JBEPWN010000167.1:0-6123 GCA_041642395.1 Marinilabilia sp.
GATCCTGAGAATCCTATCGAGTGCGGAGTGCCCGAACCTTTTATCAGCATCAGATAAATTACTGTAAAAAATAACACAATGAAAACCAGCGATCCATCCATAACCAGCCAAAACATGGTGGAAATGATCAATTATCTTGAGGCGGAATCAACCGGAGAACTGGTTGCCGGAATTATAAAGGGCCTGACTGCTGAAAAGAAATACATTTCCAGTCGTTTTTTTTATGATGAAACAGGTTCCAAGCTTTTTGAGGATATTACTGCATTGCCGGAGTACTATCCTACATGCACAGAGAAGAGTATTCTTAAAAAGGTGGCACCCGGTATAACAGACCGTCTGGTGGGACCGGATTTAATTGAATTGGGAAGTGGCGACTGTTCCAAAATATCACTTCTGCTGGATGCGGTTCCCCGGGAACAGTTATCGGAAGTGAGATATTTTCCGGTGGATGTGAGTCCTTCGGCCATTCACAGCTCTGCAGAAATACTGAATGCAAGATATCCGGGAATGACCATTCACGGAATTCTGGCTGATTTTGTGAAGCATCTCAGGTTCTCTCCTGCCTCGCTTGGGCGGACGGTCTGTTTTTTTGGAAGTACCCTGGGAAATTTCGAAAAAAAGGATGCTTTGCAGTTCTTGCTTGAAGTTACTTCCATGCTTGATCCCGGCGATCATTTCCTGTTGGGCCTGGATATGGTAAAAGAAAAAGAAATACTGGAGCCCGCATACAATGATTCTCAAGGTGTCACGGCTTCTTTCAATAAGAATATTCTTAATGTGGTGAATCATTACGCAGGCACTGAGCTGAATCCGGAAGATTTTGAGCATCTGGCTTTTTACAATGACGATGAAAATCGGATGGAGATGCATTTAAAGGCTGTGAAGGATGTGGAAACAACTTGCCCGGATGTACCCGGAAAAATTTTCATCAAAGAGGGTGAAACCATTCATACCGAAAATTCTCACAAATATTCCACGCATCAAATTCAGGAGTTTGCAGCGCTTACGGGACTTCAAATCAAAAAGATTTATACTGATGATCAGAAATGGTTTTCGTTGGTGCATTTCCTTAAAACTGATGTGTAATTAAAATTATAGAGTATGCATTTAACCATTAGTGTCATTTATGGTTCGGTACGAACTGACCGGAGGGGTATTGTAGCTGCCCGCTATCTCGAAAGGAAAGTGAAGGACCGGGGGATCAATCTCCATTTTATTGATCCGTTGGAATATCAACTTCCTTTGCTGGACAAGATGTATAAGGAATTTGAGCCGGGAACAGCTCCGGAGCCCATGGAAGCATTGGGGAAGATGTTTAAACAATCCGACGGATTTCTTCTGGTTACAGGCGAATACAATCACAGCGTACCACCTGCTTTAAAAAACATGCTTGATCATTTTCAGCAGGAATATAAGTTTAAGCCATCAGCCATTGCATCTTATTCTAAAAGTATTTTCGGCGGTGTGCGTGCTGCCATCCATTTAAGGGTTATTCTGGCTGAGCTTGGATCGCCTTCCATTTCTACTATTTTGCCTGTTCCTAATATAGGAAGCGCGTTTGATGAGAATCTGGTGCCTGGAAATGATATTATTGAAAAATCTGCAAACCGTTTCCTCGATGAATTTATCTGGTATCTGGAAGCACTCAAAGAAAAACGCAATCAGGATGGTACACCCTTTTAGTCTGGTCGTAACAGATAATTTATGAATAGTCCAGGCTAGGAAATTTCATGAAGCACTTTATCCGCTTTTTCAATGAAAAAATTAAACTTCAGCAGGCTGGCAAAATGCTTTATGTCTTTAATTAATTTTTTGGCTTCTTTATTTTTGTTTGAAGCAAGCAAAAAATCAACTGTTATCAAATCCGCATTGATTTTCATATAATGCTTCATGTGGTCAGGAAATTTTAAATTGACAATACTGTTGAACATTTCCATTGCTTTTTTCTGGTGTTTTTCATGCAACAGGGCACGTGCACGGCACATTCTGTAGTATTTGTAATATGGCGAGCCCTCTGCGATGGAACAGTCATAATGGGTTTCTACATAATTCGAAAGTTCTGTTATTTCCTGATATTTTTCGCAAAGGTTCAGTGTGTGGATAATGGAAAGTTCAAATTCGGGTAAAGCATCCGGGGGTTGAAGTTTCTTATTGCGCAGATGATCTGCGTGGGCAAATATTGATGGAAGAAGGTGATGGATGGAATTGCCGTTAAAGTTGCAGGTGTAAATGATCTGAACATTATAATGATAACTCGAAATCAGAGGATCATGAATATTGTTCCAGTCTGTTTTCTGTATTTTTTCATACTCTTTGGTGCATTGTTCTTTATTCAGTGAGAGAAATCCCTGAAAGAAACGCATGTAATGTGCAAATGCAGTTGAAACAGGTGGTTTTCTGTTGTTGTAAGCGCTTAAGATCCTTCCCGGTCCGATCATGATGCTGTCAATGTCGAAAACCAATCCAAAATACAGAATTTGTCCGATCCTTGTTTTAGCCAGGCGGGGAATCAAAAATTCTCTGCATTCTTTATTGTATCGCATGGATTTTCTGATGGGGACTGCTATGACCACCAAACACTTGGGCAATTGTGACATCGATTTTGATGCTGGATTGATGATTTCTTCAAACTCAAGATGTAACCGGACTATCGTGTCAAAATCTTTGTCGTGCAACAGAATATTGGTTAGCATTAACAATAGCCGGCATCTCAGTGGATCATTGTCTTTGTAAAAAGCCTGTATTTCCCGGATCAACTCAAAGTTCAGTATGCGATCCTTTAGCCATTGTTCAATTAATATGAACTCAAAGATCAGATTCTGGCAAAATTTCACATAAACATAATTGGCCATTATACCTTCATCATTTGGACGGGTATATTCATAAATCAGTCCATGCGAAATCAATTCAATATAACCTTGTCCTCTTCCCTTGTCCGGTAATTGATCTTTTTTAACAATGGTGTTCTTCTGTGCCCGGTTACATAGTTCAAAAAACTTTTCTACCACCAAAACTTTTTCATCCCTGTATGGACGACTGTGCAGGTTGTTTTTTACAAAGCGGTCCAAAATAACAATTTTTGAAATTTCTTTTTTTTCTTCGTAAACTTCAGTCAGAATGGATAGGAAATTTGGATGCTGGAGCACGTCCAGTGCATCATTGTGATAGACCTTTAAAAATTTTAGTGAGGAACTGAAATTTATTTTTTTCAGAGCGCTTCTTATTTCGTCTTCCGAAAATTCCGGAATATTTTGGGTTTGGATCATATTGTCCGTAGAAAAATCCACATCATACCAGCAGGAACGGAACAATGGATTTTCACGGGCCAGTGATGCAAAGCCATCCATATTCTCCGGGCGACAGGAGAGTAATACTTTTGTTTTTTTATTTTCACTGTATGTAAGTATCAGGCGCATCAGATTTTCAGCGAACTTATGATATTGCCTGTTTTCAACAAAGATCTCATCCACGTCGTCAATAATAATCCAAACGGGTTCCTTAATAAGCTCCGGATGCTTTTCAGAAAGCGACCTCAGACTTGAAATAAGCTTAAATTCCACAAGATCGTGCAAAAGATCTATTTGTGGATATTTTGCATAAAGATTAAAGAAAGTACCTCCGTCGATGAGGAGTACCACTGTATTTTCATATCCTGCATGTGGTGATAACAAATAATTGTCAACCCATTGAAGTATGGTGCTGGATTTTCCAAAACCTTCGTGGGCCACCAGCATGGTAGCGGTTTTGGATGATTTCGTAAAAGCTTCTATCTTTTTGCGGGAATTTGTACGCAGTATAAATTTTTGGGGATCAAAGTTTGTTTTTAACTTCAGGGAATTCATGCTGTTTTCTGTGACCTGCTGAATTGGTTTTTTAAATGATTCCCATATTTTATCTTTTTCTGAGTGGAGGATATTTTCCCCGGCTGATTCCTGAAAGTCGTCCCAATCTTCATAGCCAAGGAAAATGGCCAGTGATTCTAATGTATATTTTGAAGGACTAAATGATGTTTCAACAATTCCAAAAAATCGTTTGAGTGTTGTAGAACTCACAGCACGCCCGGTGGAATCTGAGATCTGCTGTGAAAGTTTTGTGCAGTCTCTTCCAAGTTTTATCTTTTTCCCGATTTTGTTCTGAATTTCTTCCTGAAGAAGAACGATCATCTCATTATTCATAAAATAAACCTACTTTACAGACCAAGGGGTTGATTTGAAATAGCTTGACTTTAAACTTGTTCATTAACTCTCTGTCTTCCTTGAAAATTCACTGAATTGCTCGCTATATGATTTATTATAAGGTCTTGTTAAATAACAATATGACTTAATTTAAAACAGTCAACTTATTTCATTGCAACTCATAATACTAATTTGTCAGAGTTGTAGAATTGATCTGATTCTCCAATTTAACGGCCTTGTCAAAGAAATAATTAAATTTCAGCAACGAGGATAGTTGTTTGATGTTGTTAATCATTTCAATGGCTTCATTTTGTTTGTTTCGGGTCAGTAGAAAGTCAATTCTGATCAGATTTACATTGATATTCATGTAATATTTCATATGGTCAGGAAACTGTATATCAACGATGCTGTCAAATACCTCCATTGCCTTTTCTTCATTTGTTTTGTGCAGAAGGGCCCTTGAAAGACACAACCGGTGGTACTGATAGAAAGGTGACCCTTCGAACAGGGAGCAATCATAGTTGTCTTCAATATAATCAGAAAGTTTTATTATTTCCTCATATTTATTACAAAGATTCAGGGCAGAAATAATTGATAATTCAAATTCGGGTAAGTCATCAAATGATTGCAATTTTTCTTTTCGTAAAAGATCTGCATGCAGAAATATTTTTTTAAGGAGGTGCCTGGTATGATCGCCGTTAAAAAAGGATGCATAAATGATCTGAACATTGTAACAATAGCTGGAAATAATGGGGGAATGAATACTTTTCCAGTCGATTTCCAGCATTTTTTCATATTCATTGTTACATTGCTCTTTATTCAGAGAAAGAAATCCCTGGAAAAAACGCATGTAGTGGGTGAAAGCATCAGATTGCGGTGGTTTCCTGTTGCTGTAAGCACTAAGAACCTCGCCGGATGCAATCATGATGCCGTCTATGTCAAAGGCTTCTTCGAAATAAAGCTTCTGGCCAATTGTGGTCTTTGCCAGAAAAGGAATGAGCAATTGCCTGCTGTCTTCATCGTATCGCATTGATTTTTTGATCACACCCGACATGGTCACCAAATCCCGGGGTATTTGTGATATTGATGTAATGGATCCATCAATAGATTCCTCTGAGATAAGATGTAACCGGGCAATTGTCTGATAGTCCTTGTAATGCAGAAGAATTTCACCCACCATCTGCATCAGGCGGCAGCGCAGAGAATCATTGCCTGAATAAAATTTACGCATTTTCCCGATCAGTTCTGTATCCGGGATCTTGTCTCGTAACCATTGTCCTGCTAATAAGAATTCAAATATCAGATTCTGGCAAAATCGAACATAAACAAAATGATTGAAAATTTCTTCATTTGGCTGCATATATTCATAGATCAGACCATGGGAGATTAGCTCTTTAAAACCGGCTCCATGTCCTTTGTCGGGTAAAAGTTCTTTCTTTACCGAGGTTGTTTCCTTTCCCCAGTCGCACAGTTCAAAAAACTGATCTATCAAGAATTTCTTTTCATCGCGAAAAGGCAGGCTATGTACTCTTTTTTCGATGTAGCTGTTTAATAAAACAATTTTAGATATGTCATCACCTTTTTGTTGATATACATCAGCCAGAATGGATAAAAAATTTGGATATTGAAGCACTTCCAGTATATCGTCGTGGTAAATTTTAAGGAATTCGAGGGAATGATTGAAGTTTAATTTATTTAGGACATTTCTGATCTCCTCTTCACTAAAAACCGGAACATTTATGGCCTCACTCATATCTTCTGCAGAAAAATCCACATTGAACCAGCAGGAACGGAACATTGGGTTTTTCCCGGACAGATTAGCAAAAACATCCAGATTCTCCGGACGGCATGTAAGCAATATTTTTGTCCAGTTGTTATCAGCGTAGGTCAAAATGAGACGCATCAGATTTTCAGCAAATTTGTGGTATTGCGTTTTTTCTATGAAAAT
>JBEPWN010000168.1:0-6118 GCA_041642395.1 Marinilabilia sp.
TCTACCAGAGGACATAAAGGAGCCAAATCACGTTCTGGTTATTCCAAAAAAGTAGGTTTCGAAGGTGGGCAGATGCCGTTGCAAAGACGAGTGCCTAAATTCGGGTTTAAAAACATCAACCGCAAGGAGTACAAATCTATTAATGTGAGTACTCTTCAGCAATTGATTGAGAAAATCAATGTAACTGAAATTACACCGGAAGTGCTTTATAATGCCGGATTGATCGGCAAGCATGATTTGGTCAAGATCCTTGGGGATGGCGAATTAAAAGCCAAACTCGATGTGAAGGCCCATGCTTTTTCTAAGTCGGCCAAAGTGGCAATTGAAGCTGTTCAGGGAACTGCGGAAGAATTATAGACAATAGAAGGCCCTCACCTATATAAGTGAGGGCCCTTGTTTGTCTGTTAATATAGAAAAATACACTCATGAAGTTTATAGAAACCCTCCGAAATATCTGGAAAATAGAAGACCTCAGGTCTCGTATCCTGACCACACTAGGTTTTATTTTAATTTACCGTTTAGGGTCTTTTGTGGTTATTCCGGGTATTGATCCGAACCAATTGGCCAATCTGGAGGCCCAAACCAGTAGTGGTGTACTTGGACTGTTAAACATGTTCTCAGGGGGTGCATTCTCTAATGCATCTATTTTTGCCCTCGGGATTATGCCATATATTTCGGCATCAATTGTTGTGCAGTTACTTGGAATTGCCATACCTTATTTTCAACGGTTGCAGCGTGAAGGGGAAAGTGGTCGACGCCGGATTAATCAGATTACACGTTACCTTACGGTAATTATTCTGTTATTTCAGGCTCCCGGTTATATTGCCAACCTTCATGCCCAGTTGCCTGATACAGCTTTTGCAACATCAGGCTGGGGTTTTACCATTACATCCACAATTATTCTCACCGCCGGTTCCATGTTTGTAATGTGGCTTGGCGAGCGTATCACGGATAAAGGTATTGGTAACGGTATTTCATTGATTATTATGATTGGTATTATTGCCCAGTTGCCATTTGCCTTAATAGCCGAATTCGTATCACGACTCGAAGAAGGTGGTGGATTAGTAATGTTACTGATCGAGTTTGTCGTTCTCTTTTTTGTTTTTGCCGGCACTATTCTGCTGGTTCAGGGAACGCGTCGTGTTCCTGTTCAGTATGCCAAACGAATAGTTGGTAACAAGCAATATGGTGGAGTTCGTCAGTATATTCCTCTTAAAGTGAATGCTGCCGGTGTAATGCCTATTATCTTTGCACAGGCCATTATGTTTATTCCAATCACTCTGGCTGGCTTTGCTGATAGCGAAGCCGCTACCGGAATTGCAGCAACCTTTGCTGATTTTACCGGATTTTGGTATAATTTCACTTTTGCCATGCTGATTATCGTGTTTACTTATTTCTATACGGCAATCACCATTAATCCACAGCAAATGGCTGAGGATATGAAACGCAATGGTGGTTTTATTCCCGGGGTTAAACCTGGTAAGAAAACCATGGAATTTCTGGATTCAGTGATGTCAAAGATTACATTGCCAGGATCTATTTTTCTGGCTCTGGTTGCTATTTTACCGGCTTTCGCAATGATTGCAGGGGTTGATCAATCATTTGCCCAGTTTTACGGGGGAACGTCATTGTTGATTCTTGTAGGTGTTGTGCTGGATACTTTACAGCAAATAGAGAGTCATTTGCTTATGAGACATTATGACGGATTGATGAAATCCGGACGAATTAAAGGACGTAGTGGCGGCGGAGCTGCCATTTACTAAATGGAGACTGTTTTAGAGAATGATTTATTTAAAGACCCGAGAAGAAATCGAGCTTCTTCGCGAGAGTAACATGCTGGTGGCAAAAACCCATGGTGAAATAGCCAAATGGGTTGCTCCCGGTGTTACAACCTTGAAGCTGGATAAAATTGCAGATGAGTTTATCAGAGACCATGGTGGTGTTCCTGCTTTTTTAGACTATCAGGGATTTCCAAATTCACTTTGCACCTCGGTCAATGATCAGGTTGTTCATGGAATACCAAATAACCGTCCATTAAAGGAGGGGGATGTTGTTTCTGTCGATTGTGGAGTATTGCTGAATGAATATTATGGTGACTCAGCTTATACGTATTGTGTGGGCGAGGTTTCCGAAGATGTAAAAAAATTACTGGATGTTACCAGAGCCTCTTTATACAAAGGCATAGAGCAGGCTGTGGAAGGGAAAAGAGTAGGCGATATTGGTTTTGCAGTACAATCTTATGCCGAGAACAATGGCTTTTCGGTAGTTCGTGAAATGGTTGGACACGGAGTTGGTAAAAACCTGCATGAATCACCTGAAATTCCGAATTATGGTCGTCGTGGAAACGGTGTTAAACTTAAAGAAGGAATGGTTATTGCTATTGAACCAATGATTAATCTGGGAAAGAGACACATTATTCAGGAGGCCGATGGATGGACCATCAGGGCAAAGGATAATAAGGTTTCTGCTCATTTTGAGCATACTGTTGCTGTAGGAAAAAATGCAGCAGATATATTATCCAGTTTTAAATTTGTAGAAGAAGTGTTACATTTGCAGTCTGAAAAATAAAAAGATACATAGTTTATGGCTAAACAAGCTTCTATTGAACAAGACGGAACTATTATCGAAGCGCTTTCCAATGCCATGTTCCGCGTGGAATTGGAAAATGGGCATGTTATTACTGCCCATATTTCCGGTAAAATGAGAATGCATTATATAAAAATTTTACCGGGCGATCGGGTTAAGGTGGAAATGTCGCCGTACGACCTGACAAAAGGAAGAATAAGTTACAGGTACAAATAATTTCAAAGCGATAAAGAAATGAAAGTAAGAGCATCCGTCAAAAAGCGCAGCGCCGATTGCAAGATTGTACGGCGCAAAGGGCGCTTATATGTGATCAATAAAAAGAACCCTAAGTTTAAACAACGTCAAGGATAAAATTTACGAATATGGCAAGAATTGCAGGAGTTGATATTCCTACTCATAAAAGAGGTGAAGTAGCACTGACTTACATCTTCGGAATAGGGCAGAGCACCGCTGGAAAAGTACTTGATAAGGCTGGTGTAAGCCGTGAAACAAAAGTTTCAGAATGGACTGATGAGCAACTGACTGCCATCCGGGACATTATTAGTTCTACTATCACAACTGAGGGAGAACTCAGATCTCAGGTGCAGCTTAATATTAAGCGTTTGATGGACATTGGTTGTTACCGTGGCATTCGTCACAGAATTGGACTGCCTGTAAATGGTCAGTCAACAAAAAATAATGCCCGTACACGCAAAGGCAAGAAGAAAACTGTTGCTAATAAGAAGAAATAATTAATTGAATTATGGCAAAAAAGTCGGGAAGTCAAAGAAAAAAAGTTGTTAAGGTTGAAGCAGTGGGTCAGGCCCACGTGCATTCATCTTTTAATAATATCATAGTGTCATTGACCAATAACAATGGTCAGGTGATCTCGTGGTCCAGTGCCGGCAAAATGGGATTCCGTGGTTCAAAAAAGAACACGCCCTATGCAGCTCAGACGGCTGCCAGCGATTGTGCAAAGGTAGCACATGATATGGGACTAAGAAAAGTGAAGGTATTTGTAAAAGGGCCGGGAAATGGCAGGGAATCTGCTATTCGTTCAATCCACTCAAGTGGTATTGACGTGACCGAAATTGTGGATGTCACCCCACTCCCACACAACGGATGCCGTCCTCCCAAAAGAAGAAGAGTTTAATTTTTAACTAGTTGTTAACCATAAGTTTTTGGCTTTGAGTTTTGAATTATGGTGGGTTATAATTATAAACCTCCTCTCTATAATCTTACGGCTGTCATGTTCATCATTTGAAATCAAAAATTTAAAATCAAAAATTTAGTAGAATGGCTAGATATATTGGTCCAAAAACAAAAATTGCCCGTAAGTTTGGGGAAGCCATTTACGGACCCGATAAGTATTTCGAGAGAAAAAATTATCCTCCGGGACAACATGGTAACTCTCGTCGACGGAAAACCAGTGAATATGGTGTCCAGTTAAAAGAGAAGCAGAAGGCGAAATATACCTATGGCTTGCTTGAAAAACAGTTTCGTAACTTGTTTAAAAAAGCATCCAGCAAAAAAGGTATTACCGGTGAGGTATTGCTTGGCTTGCTTGAATCCAGACTGGATAACGTGGTTTACCGGATGGGAATAGCTCCAACCCGTGCTGCTGCTCGTCAGCTTGTATTGCACCGTCACATTACTGTTGATGGTCAGGTTGTTAATATTCCTTCTTTTACTCTGCGTCCCGATCAATTGATTGGCGTAAGGGAAAAGTCCAAGTCGCTTGAAGTGATAAATATTTCGTTGAGTAACACAAGTGTTCAAAAATATTCGTGGCTTGAATGGGATGAATCTACCATGCAGGGTAAGTTTATGACCATGCCCGAAAGATCGGATATACCCGAAAATATTAAAGAACAGTTGATCGTTGAATTGTATTCTAAATAATTAATTCTTATGGCAATATTAGCGTTCCAAAAACCTGACAAAGTCATCATGCTCGAGGCTGACGACAAATTCGGGCGCTTCGAATTTCGTCCTCTTGAGCCGGGATATGGTATTACTGTTGGAAATGCCTTAAGAAGAATTTTGTTGTCCTCGCTCGAAGGATATGCGATAACAACTGTTAAGATTGAGGGTGTGGACCATGAATTCTCCAGTATTCCGGGAGTAGTTGATGACGTTAGCGAGATTATCCTTAACCTGAAACAGGTGAGGTTTAAGCAAATCGTCGAAGAGACAGATCATGAAAAGGTAGCAGTGAATTTTAGTGGTAAGGAATTCCTTACCGCAGGTGATTTTGATCAGTTCATGAATGGGTTTAAAGTTCTTAATCCCGAATTGGTCATTGCGCGTCTGGATTCTGATGTTAAATTAGAAATGACTCTTACTATAGGAAAAGGTCGTGGTTATGTTCCGGCCAGTGAAAATCAGAATTCCGAGCAAGAGCTTGGTACCATTGCTGTTGATTCGATCTATACTCCTATTCGTAATGTAAAATACGAGGTGGAGAATTTTAGAGTTGAACAGAAAACAGATTACGAAAAGCTTGTTTTTCAAATTCAGACTGATGGGTCAGTACATCCTAAAGATGCTCTAAAAGAGGCTTCCAAGATATTAATTCATCACTTTATGCTTTTCTCGGATGAAAAGATTACCCTTGATTCGGAGGAAAAGACAAGTGGAGATGAATTTGACGAGGAAGTTCTTCACATGCGCCAGATGTTAAAGACCAAACTGGTGGATATGGACTTGTCAGTTCGGGCTCTTAATTGTCTTAAGGCCGCTGATGTAGAGACACTTGGTGAATTGGTGCAATATAATCGAAATGACTTACTGAAATTTCGTAATTTCGGGAAAAAGTCGCTTACCGAATTGGATGATCTTCTGGATAACCTGGGACTCAATTTCGGAATGGATATTTCGAAGTATAAATTAGACAAGGAATAATTGTAATGAGACATAGAAAGAAATTTAATCACTTAAGCCGGACCAGCTCCCACCGTAAGGCCATGCTATCTAATATGGCGAGTTCTCTTATCATGCACAAGAGAATTAAAACGACTTTGGCCAAAGCCAAAGCGTTGCGGATGTATGTTGAGCCTTTGATTAATAAATCCAAGACCGACAACACGCACTCCCGAAGAATCGTTTTCAGCCATCTTCAAAATAAAGAAGCTGTTTCCGAATTGTTCCGGGAAATTTCAGAAAAAGTTGCCGACAGACCTGGTGGTTATACCCGTATTCTTAAATTAGGTAATCGATTAGGAGATGCAGCTGAAATCTGCTACATCGAGTTGGTCGATTATAATGAGAATATGCTTTCGGCTAAGGCGGAGGGTGAAAAGAAAAAAGTCAGAAGAAGTCGACGTGGTGGTAAAAAAGCCACTGCCGAAACTGTGGCTGAAACTACTACAGCGCCTGTTCCTGAGACAAAGGAAGCGGCTCCCGAAGAGACAAAGGAGAGTAAGGGTGCAACAGACTCAGGTGATGAAAAAAAGGAAGAATAGATCAATTATCAGTCTATTTGCGATAAAAGTTCTTAAAAAGGATAAAGGGTCAGAGCTTTATCCTTTTTTTTTGACAAATTGGGTGGATG
>JBEPWN010000169.1:0-6115 GCA_041642395.1 Marinilabilia sp.
GCTATTTTGGTGCTCGAAATGCTTGGAATGACCATCAATACAATGAGTCTTGGTGGCATGGCCATTGCCATTGGGTCGCTGGTGGATGATGCCATTATTGACGTTGAAAATGTGTACAAACGGCTTCGGCAAAACAGGCAGAAACCCGTGGAGCAGCGGCAGTCGTCATTTACTGTTGTTTTTGAGGCTTCAAAAGAAATCAGGGCTTCCATCCTTAATGCCACCCTGATCATTATGGTTGCTTTTTTACCCTTATTTTTTCTTTCGGGGATGGAAGGACGTATGCTTCATCCGTTGGGAATTTCCTTTTTGGTGTCGTTGTTCGTTTCGCTGGTGGTGGCCATGACATTAACGCCTGTTCTTGCCAATATGCTGCTGTCGGGTGATAAATATCTGTCGCGAAATGAAAAAGAAAAATGGCTGGTGCGAAAACTCACTTCAGGCTACGAACGATCGCTCACTTGGACTTTAAGGCACAAGCGTTTGGTGGTATTTTCGACGCTGGGATTGTTCATTGTTTCCTTGTTTATATTTTCCACTTTTGGGCGCAGTTTTTTGCCTGAGTTTAACGAAGGATCGCTGACATTATCAGTGGTGACAAAGCCCGGAGTTTCGCTTGAAGAAAGTAACAAACTGGGCTATATGGTTGAACGTGAACTGTTGGCCATTCCTGAAATTTCCAGCACTGCCCGCCGCACCGGACGGGGTGAATTGGATGAGCATTCCCAGACCACCAACAGCGCCGAGATAGATGTGAATTTCTCATTGCAGGAGCGTGATCAGCCAGAATTTATGGCCGATGTTCGTAAAACTCTGTCGGGTATTCCGGGCATTTCATTTACGGTGGGACAACCTCTTGGGCACAGGATTGATCATATGCTTTCGGGTACCCGTGCCAATATTGCCATCAAATTGTTTGGTCCCGATCTGAATAAACTGTTTTCCACAGGGAATGAAATAAAAAGTGCGATTGTGGATATTGAGGGTCTGGTGGATGTAAATGTTGATCAGCAGGTGGAAATTCCGCAAATCCGGATTATTGCCAATCGCAATATGCTGGCGGAGTATGGCATTACCATTGCCAGGTTCAACGAATTTGTGGATGTTTCGTTCGGTGGCGAAAAAATGGCTGACATCTATGAAGGACAGCGTAGTTTCGATTTGATTTTGAGGTTGAACACCGATTATACCGAAACAGTGGAAGGTATTCGTTCGGCGTTGATTGATACCCACGATGGAAAGAAAGTCCCGTTGGAAGAAGTAGCCAAAATTGTTTCGGCAACCGGGCCAAGTTCCATCAGTCGCGAAAATGTTCAGCGTAAAATCGTGATCTCAGCAAATGTGGCCGAACGTGATTTGCGAAGTGTGGTGGAGGATATTCAAAAGAACATCAATGATAAAATTGATCTTCCGGAAGGGTACAGGGTGGAATATGGCGGGCAGTTCGAAAGTGAGGCCAGAGCTTCGAAAACTCTTATGCTGACTTCCATTATTGCCATCATCATTATATTTTTGCTGTTGTTTCAGGAATTCAGGGATTTTCGTCTGGCCGGCATTATTCTGCTTAATCTGCCCTTTGCTTTAATTGGCGGTGTGTTTTCCATCTGGCTGACATCCGGAGTATTAAGCATTCCTGCCATCATCGGGTTTATTACCCTGTTTGGTATTGCTACCCGAAACGGAATTCTTCTGATTTCAAATTATCAGCGGTTGCAGGGTAAGGGAATTTCGTTGCACGAGACGGTCACCCGTGGTTCGTCAGACCGGTTAAATGCCATTTTGATGACAGCTTTGACAGCAGCTCTGGCCTTAATGCCCCTGGCTTTGCAAGGCGATTTGTCGGGCAATGAAATTCAAAGCCCGATGGCAAAAGTAATTTTAGGTGGTTTGCTTACATCCACCGCTCTCAATATTTACATTGTACCCATTGTTTACAGCATTTTATCTAACCGGGGAATTATTAAAAGAAAAATATGAAACGTTTCATTATAATATTTATCACAATAGGTTGGTCATTGTTTCCTGTGTTTTCACAAAATTCTATTGATGAGGTTTTGGCCGAAGTTGTAGCCAACAACACTACCATTTCAGCGCTCAGGGAAAAAGCCGATGCCCAAAAAATCGGCAACCGGACAGATATTTTCCTGCCAAATCCCGAAGCAGAATTTCATTATTTGTGGAGCGATCCGTCGGTTATGGGAACCCGGACTGATTTCAGCATCAGTCAGTCGTTTGATTTTCCGACTGCTTACCGGTACAGAAATCAACTGGCCGGTTTGAGAAATGAGCAGGCCGAATTGGAATATATAAAGCAATTAAAAGATTTACATTTGGAGACAAAGCTGATCTGTTATGATCTGATTTACGTAAATGCTCTGAAAAACGAATATGAAACCAGAGTGAGGCATGCACGTGAGATAAAGAAATCTGTTCAGACAAAATTTGATGTTGGAGAAACCAATATTCTGGAGTTGAACAAGGCAAGGCTTAATTTCTTGAATGTCAGAAATGAATTGGAATCTATCCGGATGGACCAGGATGCATTGCTGACCGAATTGGCAGGATTGAACGGTGGTGATTTTATTCACTTTGCCGATACTGTATTTGCCGATCCGGTTGTTCCGGATGATTTTGCACAGTGGATTGAACAGGCAGAAAAAAACAATTCGGTGTTGAGTTGGTTGCAAAAAGAGATTGAGATTGATCAAAAGCAGATTGGCCTAAGTCGTGCTTTAAGTCTGCCCAGGTTAAAGGCCGGATACATGAGCGAGTCAGTCGGTGATGAATCCTTTGAAGGCGTAATGGTAGGAGTTTCCATTCCTTTGTGGGAAAACAAGAACAAGGTGAAATATGCCAGGGCAAATGTTCGGGTTTCTGAGAGTCTGAAGCATGACCGGAAATTACAATTTTACAACAATTTAAAAGCATTACACGCCAAGGCTGACGGATTGCAGGATAATGTGGTGGAGTATCGTAAAGGTTTGCAGTTGCTGAATAATTTTGAGCTATTGAAAAAGTCCCTTGACAAAGGAGAAATTTCATTGATCAATTATCTGCTTGAATTGTCGTTTTATTATGAAAGTATGACCCGAAAGCTACAAATGGAAAGGGATTTGAATATAGCTGTGGCCGAGTTGAATCGGTATGATCCGGTTAACTAATATTCTTTGTTTATTTTTCACAAAAATCCTGTAGCATTATTTGTATTAAAAGTATCAGCATTAACTTTGACTAATTCTCAGGAATAGTTAAATTGGTAGAGAATTTAAAATATGAAAATGCTTAATGCAATAGTCCGTTAACCCTTTGTAATAGATTGTGAGTCGATTGCTTAAACTCAAAACACTTAAGTTGTTAGGAGGTTGTTTTCAATGTGATGCAATCTGTCTAACATCTAACATCTAAAAATATAACGATCTATTGTGATGTATAAACCAGGAATTCCGTTCAATGTGACAACAGATATAATCAGGATTTTATTTGTTTTTCTATTGTTTATTTGTCCGTTTTCAGCAATGTCCCAGGACAATGCAGAAATTCGGCGTGTAAAATTCGAAGGAAACGATGCGTTTAGTGATGGAGATCTCCTTGATGAGATTTCTTTCGAAAAATCTTCATGGATCAAACAAACTATTTTCAACCATCAGCCTAAATTCTATAGTGAAAACGCCTGGGAAATGAACAAAGCTCAGTTGAAGGCTTTTTATCAATCGGAAGGATATCTTCATGTTAAGATCAAAGAGCCTGAACTTGAAATGCATCCCCGCAAATATAAAGTGGACATTACCATTACCATTCAGGAAGGAAAGCCGGTTATTGTCAATCAGGTTGATTTTATGACAGAAAAGGGTGGTCGAAAAGATTCTCTTTTAGAATCGGATGAATGGGAGAAACTTCAAAAAGATCTGGAAGTGGAGGCAGGTGCGCGTTTCCGCGATGAGGAGGTGAAAAGTGATCAGGATGCAATCAAGTCGTGGTTTTCATCGCGTGGCTATGCTTATGTGGGAGCTGCACCGAGCATTACTTTTACTGCCGATACTTTGGGAGCCAATTTAGACTGGCAAATTAGAAAACGATCGTTGGTCTATTTTGGTGAAATTTCCATTGAAGGTGCCAAACGGACTCCGGAATCAGGCATAAGGAGGCAATTTGAGATTGAAGAAGGAGAGTTGTACAGCTCTAATAACTTGTCGCGTACTCAACAGCAGATTTATGATCTCGGACTTTTCCGCATTGCTTCTGTTCAGGCACCGCTCACCGACCGCAGCCGCGATACTGTGTCAGTAAATGTTTCGATCAATGAGGCACCACGATTATCCACCCGTGTCGGGGTGGGATATGGTCGTGAAGATCAGTTTCGTACATTTGCTGATATGCGTTACCTCAACTTCCCCGGGAGTATACAGCAAACCAATTTATATGCTAAACACTCAGGGCTGGAGCCTTACCGGTTTGAAGTGACCGTGACGCATCCGGCTATTATAGGACCTCGATCTTCTCTCGATTTTAAACCTTTTATCAGAACCCGGGATGAACCTGGTTTTGAATCACTCTTGTGGGGTGGAGATCTGGTTTTGCATCAGTATTTTACCAATGATCTGAGAGGATCTGCAACTCTTTATTTCGAAAGGGTGGATATTGATATATCATCTGATTTTGAGCGATCGTTGGACGAAATGGCAATTAGTCGTTATTCAAAAAACGGAGTTAGTTTGGGGTTGTTTTATAATACTGCCAATCCCAGGTTCGATCCTACCACAGGCTGGTCAATTGCTGCTACCACCAGTGGGAACAGTGCCCTTTTTGGGTCCCCGTATCCGTTTCTGAAATATCTTTTTGAGGTAAAGAAATTTTCGGCCATAACCAATGGTTTGATCCTGGCTCTGCGATTAAAAATGGGAGGCATCAATCCAGTTGCAGGAGCCGGTTCAACTCCTGTAGAAGAACGTTTTTTTGCAGGTGGAAGTCAGTCTTTGCGTGGTTGGTTACGTCAAATGTTAGGTCCAATGGATTCTGATGGAATACCAATCGGTGGGAATTCCACAATTGAAGGAAGCATTGAGCCTCGCATAAAAATTATTCATCCCGTTAGTATGGTAGTGTTTATGGATTATGGCAATGTATGGCGTGAAGAGAACCATTATGATTTTAGCGATTTCAGGTTTGCAGCAGGAACTGGCGTTCGTGTATCAACACCTATAGGACCGGTGGGAATAGATTTTGCCCGTCCTGTATTTGATACGAAAACAGCGTGGGAGTTTCATCTGAATATCGGGCATGCATTCTAAAAAACTTTTTCACAAAGTCTTGTCAAAATGTGATTAAAGACTTATACTCTTCAATAAATTCCGGGAGTATATTTTTCCCGGGCAGCAAAGGGAATACAAACGCAACAATATGGCCAGAATTTTTAAATACATAGCATATATACTTTCAGGAATTTTAATTCTGGTATTATTGCTTCTTCTGTTTACGCAAACACCTGTTTTCCGTAATATTGTGCGTGAAAAGGCAGTGAAAGCTGTCAATGAACAATTCAATGGAACATGGGCTCTGGAACGACTGGACGGGAATTTCTTTTCCAATCTTACCCTTCACGGATTCAGTGTAAAACTCCATCCGGATGACACTTTGGTTTCTTTTGATCGTTTGTTATTGAATTATTCTCTCCTTCCTTTACTTGACGACATGGTGCAGGTGAATGAAATCGTTCTTGACGGGCTGCATGGCAACATGGTACAAAAGCCTGATTCTTCCTGGACTTTTCAGAAACTTTTCCCGCAAAAAAGTGTCAAGGAGGATACAATCCCTGATGAACCATTAAAGCTGACTTTTGACCTTGGACTATTGCGCTTGAATGATGGTCGTGTTAATTTTCAGACGCTTGATACAATTGTGCCTGCTCATGTGAAAGAACTTAATATGGAAGTTGGGGGAATTTATGGTCCCAATTCACTTTCAATGGAATTAGGTCATCTGGGATTTTTAACTCCTCCTGGTATTACCGATCTGGAACATTTTCAAGTTGAAATTTCCCGTGAAGATACTACCTGGTTCATCAATGATTTTGAGTTCAGAACACCACGTAACCAGATGAGTGCTGAAGGTAACTATG
>JBEPWN010000170.1:0-6083 GCA_041642395.1 Marinilabilia sp.
ACGGACTAGCGTTTTTTGGTTCTTTTTGGGGCAATGCCAAAAAGAACAATTAAAAAAAATTAAAAGTGGGCCTGCTGACTTTTTCAGCAGGTTCTAAGTAAAGAAAATATATAATGAACTGTTGGTGCAACAAACAATTAATCGGGCTGCTCATTGGTCTTACATTGCCCCTCGTATTCGGCTATCTTTTATTTGAGGGAAGATATCAGGGCGATCTTGGTTTTGTTGAATTTCTAAAAGCCATGTTTCAGCTCCACAGTCTTGGAAAGATGGTAAGTGTTAGTGTTTTGCCCAATTTGCTGGTGTTTTTCATAGCCATCTGGACCAATCGTTTACTGGCGGCACGTGGTATCGTGATGGCGACTCTTATTTATACCATCGTTACATTACTTATTTGGTTTTTGCGATAGCATAAAACGAACATATGAAATACTATATCATTGCAGGTGAAGCTTCAGGAGATCTTCATGCATCTAATTTGATGCGTGAGCTTAAAAAGCTGGATGCTGATGCTGAATTCCGGGTCTGGGGAGGAGATTTAATGGCTGCTCAGGGTGGATCATTGGTTCGGCACTATCGTGACACTGCTTACATGGGAATATGGGAGGTGTTGATCAATCTCAAATCCATATTCAGAAATCTGGAAGAATGCCGGGAGGACATTTTACGCTATCACCCCGATGTTGTTATTCTGGTGGATTATCCCGGGTTCAATTTGCGTATTGCAAAGTTTGCTCATGATCATGGGTTTCGTGTTTTCTATTATATTTCTCCCAAAATATGGGCATGGAATCGCGGCCGGATCAAACGCATTCAAAAATGGGTGGACAAGATGTTCACCATTTTACCATTTGAGACTGATTTCTTTGCCAGGTATAATGTTCCGGTGGCTTATTCCGGCAACCCATTGCTGGATGCAATCCATACACGCACATATAAAGATGAACCCCGTGAAAATTTTCTGGCACGGCATAATTTACCTGATCTTCCAATTGTGGCTGTACTGGCCGGTAGCCGGAAACAGGAGATTGACCGGTTGTTGCCCGATATGCTGGCTATGATGGATCATTTCCCCGGTCATCAGTTTGTTATTGCCGGCGCTCCATCTTTTTCCGAGCCCGATTATCAAATGTATTTACCCGAAAACGGGCATGTCACCGTTATTTTTGATGAGACCTATGCCTTGTTGCAGCAGGCACGTGCAGCCATGGTCACATCCGGAACCGCTACACTCGAAGCTGCATTGCTGAACTGTCCCCAGGTGGTGTGTTATAAAATGTGGGGTGGGACTTTCACTCATTTCATGGCCAAAAACGTCATCATCAAAGTTCCTTTTATTTCCCTGGTAAATCTTATTGTAAACCGTGAGGTGGTGACAGAGCTTTTCCAGAATGAAATGACTCAGGAAAATTTGAAATCTGAACTTAATAGTTTGTTGTTTGACAATGCAGTCCGCGAAAAGATGTTTGCCGATTACGAAGAGTTGCGTCAGATTATGGGCCGCCCCGGTAGCAGTAAAAAAACAGCCCGCCTCATGTGGAACAGTCTTCAGGAAGAAAATAAAAATATTGATCAATAGTCAGTAAAAAAGGTTTAAACACAGAGGCGCTATGACGCAAAGTTGCTATGATTGGATAGATTATAAGATTTTTAGATATAAGATTTAAGATAAAGCGTATGTTGTTGAAATTATTGATTACTAATATGTTGTATTTCTTGATGTTTAACAAATGATTTATTAGCAGTTGTTTGGATCAATAATCTGTTAATGTCTTGTAAGAGATTGACAATTAATTGGTTAAATATGAAGCGCTGAAAGTGTTAAGAGATTGTTTTTCATCATTGTATGATGCATCTATCATCTAATAATCTAATGATCTATTGTTGGATAATATCAATGAAGCATTAATTTTTATGATGGAGTGTCAGTCAACGATTAAACACTCACCAGTCTAATATCTAACATCTAACATCTAACCTCTATCATCTAACATCTAACCAATCTGTTGATATGATTGCATTGTGGAAAAAAGAATTATTAGCATTTTTCAGCTCGATTACCGGCTCCCTGGTTATTGCCGTTTTTCTGGTACTGAACGGATTATTTTTATGGGTTATTCCAGGCAATCTGAATATTTTGTTTGGAGGATATGCCAACCTGGATGGTCTTTTTTATCTGGCCCCCTGGTTGTATTTATTTCTGGTACCTGCCATTACCATGCGCCTGTTTGCCGATGAAAAAAAATCGGGAACCATTGAGTTATTGCTCACTCGTCCTTTGACCGACTGGCAGGTGGTATTGGGCAAATTCATGGCTGGTTTTACTCTGGTGATCCTGAGCTTATTGCCTACTTTGGTTTACTTTTATTCAGTATCTCAGCTAGCCCAACCGGTTGGAAATGTTGATACTGGTGCGGTTTGGGGCAGTTATACCGGACTGATATTACTGGCGGGAGCTTATGTGGCCATTGGTATTTTTACTTCTGCGATTACAGATAATCAAATTGTTGCCTTTGTTCTGGCTGCTCTTGTTGCTTTTACATTTTACAGTGGCTTTGAAGCACTGGCTTCCATTCCTTTTTTCAAAGGAGTGGATTCGTTTTTGGTACATTTGGGTATCGATATCCATTATCAATCTGTGAGCCGTGGAGTATTGGATCTGCGTGATCTGATTTATTTTTTCGGACTCATAGCAGTGTTCCTGGGATTAACAAAATTACGGCTCAGCAGCCGGAAATGGTAGAAAAAGAATATAAACAGTATGCCGACATTAAAAAGAAATAAAGAAATCATTCATTTCATAGGTCTGTTAACCATTGTTTTGTTGGTTAATATATCGGCTTCTTCAGTAATTTTAAGATGGGATCTTACTACTGAGAAACGTTTCACCCTTTCTGATCTTACCAAAGATTTTCTGACTGATATTGAAGAGCCGGTTTTCGCGCATGTTTACCTGACAGGTGATTTGAATGTGGGATTTGAGCGCTTATCCCGTTCGGTACGTGAAAAACTTGATGAATTTAGCGTTTACGGCGGCCGCAATCTCGATTATCAGTTTATTGACCCCACAGATAATGATGAGAATTCAAAGCGTGCTGCTGAGCAACTCAAGCAATTTGATCTCGATCCAGTACCTGTGTACGAAGAGAAAGAAGATGGATCGAGGCAGCGAATTCTGGTGTATCCATATTTGATTTTTCAACAGGGCGAGAATCAAATAGCTGTTAATCTGCTTGAAAATTTACCCGGACAATCGGGGGCTGAGAACCTGAATGCCTCCATTGAAGGTCTGGAATATAAACTTATTGATGCCCTACGGCGACTTATACTCGAAGAGAAAAGGAAAATTGCTTTTCTGGAAGGACATGGTGAACTTGATGAATTGGATGTTGTGGATATTACTGATGCGCTTTCTCAATATTATCAGGTAGACCGGGGTAATCCCGGAAATAATCCTGAAATGCTGGAACCTTATGAAGCTTTGATCATCGCCCGACCTACCGGGTCTTTTTCAGAATCTGAAAAATTTGCCATCGATCAGTATATTATGAACGGCGGACGTGTTTTGTGGATGATAGATGCCATTAATGCATCCATGGATAGTTTGCGTCACAAACAGCAAACAGTTGGCTTGCCTCTTGATGTGAACCTTGCTGATCAGTTGTTCCGTTACGGTTTTCGCATCAATCCGGTTCTGCTGCAGGACGTTCAGGCATCAATGGTGCCTGTGAACGTGTCCCCCCCGGGCGAATCATCACGTTTTGTGCCCATGCCCTGGACTTTCAGTCCTTTGCTGAATACCAACAATCAACATCCGGTGACCCGTCATGTGAATGTTGTAAAAGGTGAATTTGTAAGCAGTATTGATACCGTGGGCAGTGGTATCAATACAAAAGTTACTACCCTGCTGCAAACCAGCAGACATTCGCGCGAAATGCCAAGTCCGGTATTCATCACTCTTGCACATGTGGATGAAGAACTTCGTCGCGAAAGCTTTCCGCAGTCTCATATTCCGGTAGCTTTTGCTGCTGAAGGAGAATTTCCTTCCATTTTCACACATCGCAATCCACCGCCGGAAGTTGATTATCCTGCCGGCAAACAAAGATCCTTGAGTGTTCCGACCCGCATGGTGGTAGTTGGTGACGGCGATATTATCAGAAATGAAGTCAGACGAAGAGACAGCAGTAATCCCCGGATTATGCCTCTCGGATTTGATGAGGCAACGAATCAGACTTTTGGAAATAAACAGTTTGTTTTAAATGCGGTAAATTATTTAACGGATGAAGAAGGATGGATGGATCTGCGCACACGCACCTACAGACTTCGGCTGCTTGATCGTGACAAGATTGCCAATGAGGCAGGACTCTGGAAAATGATCAATTTAGGATTTCCATTATTGCTGGTGCTTATCGCAGGCTTTGTTATCCCATTTATTCGTAAAAAAAGATATGGTAAATAATATAAGCATAAAATAAATACCTTTTAAATGGCATCAATTTTTCGTATATTCGGCACTCGTTTCAGTGAAATATTTTTTTGGATAATAACTTATAAAAATAAAAAACAATGAAGTTTGTTGTCTCCAGTTCAGGGCTGTTGTCCCATTTACAGGCGATTAGCCGGGCCATTGCTTCAAAAAGCCCTATGCCCATCCTTGATAATTTTTTGTTCAGTCTTGAAGGACAAAAGCTTACCATCACGGCTTCGGACACAGAAGTGACCATGATCACGACAATTGATCTCGAAACTACCGAGGGAGAAGGCGTTATCGCCATGCCTTCCCGTATATTATTGGAGACATTGAAGAAATTTCCTGAACAACCTCTTAATTTCGAGGTTAATGAGGAAACCCTTGCGGTGGACATTGTAACCGAAAAAGGTAAGTTCAGTGTGGTAGGACAAAATGGGGAGGACTTTCCTGCATTGCCCCGTATTGATGAAGACAAGGCCAGCAAACTTCAGATTTCGGCTGATATTTTATTAACAGGGATTGTAAAAACTTTGTTTGCCACAGCAGAAGATGAATTGCGGCCTGTAATGAATGGTATCTTATTTGAGTTTACTCCTGATAATATGACTTTTGTGGCATCCGATTCACATAAGTTGGTGCGTTATCAGCGGCTCGATGTGAAGACTGAATATGAGGCTTCATTTATTTTGCCTAAAAAACCAGCCGGCCTTCTGAAAAATGTCTTGCCCAAAGAAGAGGGAGAAGTGGAAGTGGCTTTTGATGATCAGAATGCTTATTTCACCATGCAGAATTATCGTTTGATTTGCCGTTTGGTGGAAGGTAATTATCCAAGTTACAATGCTGTCATCCCGCAGGAAAATCCCAACAAGGTGGTTGTTGATCGTTCTGACTTGTTTAATACGCTGGGACGTGTATCACTTTTTGCCAGTCAGGCCAGTAATCTGGTGAAATTGCATCTTGCTGCCAATGAAATGGTTGTTTCTGCTCAGGATATTGATTTCTCTATTTCTGCTCACGAAAAACTCAATTGTCAGTATGACGGGGACGAGATGGAAATTGGTTTCAAATCGGGTTTCCTGGCAGATATTCTTGATAATATTTCATCCAGTGATATCGTTATTGAACTGTCTGATCCTGCCCGTGCAGGTATCTTTGTTCCATTCGATAAATCAGAGAATGAAGACGAACTGATGCTGCTTATGCCGATGATGATTAATGCCTGATCATTTATTGAAAATATAAAATAAAAAACGTCCCGCTGATTTTTTCAGCGGGACGTTTTTTATAAAAAAAGCCACCTGCACATATTATTGTGCAAGTGACCCTGCGTTTTATTAAAATGGATCGTAGGCTGATTCACCATGCTCATAAACATCCAATCCTTCTTCTTCAATATTTTTTTCCACTCTTAAACCATTTGTTGCTTTAATAATGGAGAATAAAATAAGACCTGCGATAAATGCCCATGCGCCAATAGCTAGTACGCCTATGGCCTGGATTCCCAAAAGATTTAAACCACCACCATACAGTAATCCGCCATCTATAGCAAATACACCAACGAGTAAGGTTCCCAATGCGCCACAAACACCATGTACTGAAATGGCTCCTACCG
>JBEPWN010000171.1:0-6083 GCA_041642395.1 Marinilabilia sp.
ACCACTTGTGGAAAAAGAAATTCCATGCCATGATGCTGGAAGAGCAACTTTCATCCAGAAAATTCCTGTCACGTCTTGGATGTTTCTCCATTCGCGCTGACCGGAGTGACATATATGAATCATTCCGATATGCACAAGACATTCTTCAGAAACCCGAAAATATTCTGCTCATGTATCCGCAAGGTCAAATTCACTCTCAGATGCAACGTCCTGTTCACTTTGAACCCGGCGCCGAACATCTTTTCAGATCCACCGGAGCAAACATAAAAATGGTTGTCGTTTTGACCGATTATTTTTCGTTCAGGAAACCATCTGTTTCATTTTACATCAGGGATTACGTGAAGGAGAAATTCAATAACAAGTCATTGAATGAGGCATTCAATGAATTTATGGACGAATGCATTGAAAAACAAAATCAAAAGGCAGAAACACAGATATAAATGAACAACCCATTCATACTTCATATGCTGGCCATTGCAGCACTTTTAATCATTGCAGTCCGCTGGCTGATAGCACTGTTTAATCTCATCACTGCACAGCCGCGAACAATCAAAACTGAAGTGTTGCCGGGGGAATTATCTGTACTAATTCCTGCAAGAAATGAAGCCCGCACTTTACCAGACCTGTTAGAAAGTTTACAACATTGTGGTGAATCCATCGGCGAGATCATCATTTATAATGATCAGAGTGATGATGATACCTCTGTCATTGCAAGTCAGTGGGCCGGAGGAGATCCGCGCATCCGGGTTTTGGAAGGCAGAGAGTTGCCCGAAGGCTGGCTGGGGAAAAACCATGCATGTTATCAACTGGCCCGGGCTTCGAAAGGTAAATACCTGCTTTTTCTTGATGCCGATGTAAAAACAAATAAAAATGCTGTTGAACTGGCCCTTTCGCATGTAAAGAAAGAAAAACTTGCGCTTTTTTCATTTTTCCCGTCACAAGAAATGCATACCCGGGGAGAATGGTTATTGGTCGCCCAGATCAACGTAATTCTGAATTCCTTGCTGCCACTGGCCCTTACCACTTATATCCCGTTTTATTTTCTGGCAGCTGCCAACGGACAGTTTATGATGTTCGACGGAGCCATTTACCGTCATCATCAGTTTCACAAAAAACTGCGCACTACCGCTGTCGAAGATGTGGCCATCGCCAGGACAATAAAAAAAACAGGCCTGAGGGTACGTGCCGCCCTGGCTCCCAAAGGACTGACATGCCGGATGTATCATAACTATAGGGACGCACTGGAAGGACTCGCCCGGAGTGCACGTTTCTTTTTTGGAGGAAGTATTATTGCAGGCTGGATTTATGTGATTTTTTCTTTACTCGGCTGGTTACCGGTATTGATAACCATGCATTCGGTCTGGTTCGTGGCCTATTTTTTGATGATAATTACAATGCGCATTTTCGTTGCATCGGCAAGCCATCAGTCAGTAATAAAAAATATTGTATTAATGCCATTTCAGCAGATCGCGCTGTTTCATATGTTTTTCAAAGCAACCAACCAAATGATAACCGGAAAATCCACATGGAAAGGAAGAAAAATATAAACAAAGTGATCATTATCCTGCTCATCCTGGGTTCAACATTATCCGTCACTGGTGAAAACAACGACGATGTTTTTTACAGATGCTACGTCACCGGGGACATGGAGACCTGGAAACAGACCATGGAACAGATGGAAACAGAGTATAAGAGCAATGATGATTACAATCAATTATTCGAATTGACACTGGCATGGTATGGTTACATTGGTTATTGCATTGGAAACAAACTCGAGGACGAAGCAGAAATTTATCTCGAAAGTGGTTGGGATCATCTGGAAAGACTGCTTGCTTCACCCCGCTCCGGCGCTGCTGCACTGTCTATGAAAAGCGGATTTTACGGCTTCGAAATGGGACTTTCAAAATACAAAGCAGTGGTACTGGGGCCCCGCAGTGTTTCCGCTTTGAAAGAAGCAGCATCAATTGATTCAACAAACGTCCATTACCATGTTGAAAAAGGCAACCAGATGTATTACATGCCTTCATTTCTGGGTGGCGACAAAGGAACAGCCCTCCGCCATTATAAAAAAGCCGTTGAAACCATGGAACAGGAAGAAACCTATCAGCGGGAACATTGGTTTTACCTGAATACCCTGGTGGTATTGGCACATACTTACGAAGCAGCCGGGTACATTGATAAAGCCCGGAATACTTACCTTAAAATCATGGATCAAGCTCCGAATTTTCAATGGCTCACAGAAGAGCTGTGGCCAAAATTCATTGAAAAACATGGAAAATAAGTATAAAACAAGGATTACCTCTCTGTCGACGCTCTGCAGTTTTAGGAGGTTTTCGAATTGTTCACCAACTCATCAGCTGCCATAAGCCACAGAAGTGTGACAGAACAATAGAAAAGTAAAAAGCTGAGGAACTGCAATTAAGACTGTTCAAAATTTGTTTGATTCTGATTCATCAGGTTAGGTATAACCCATCTGTTTCCTTATTTTTGCACTGCTGAATTATTAAAATAGATCATTAGATTTTTAGACCGTTACCAAACCAAAATTCCATGCAATTAAATTTAAAGAACCCAATCGTATTTTTCGATCTTGAAACAACCGGCATTAACATTGCTGCGGACCGTATTGTTGAAATTTCCATTTTGAAGATCAATGAAGACGGCACCGAAGAATCCAAAACAATGCGAATAAACCCAGGTATCCCCATTCCGAAAAACACATCCGAGATCCATGGTATTTATGATGAAGATGTGGTGGACAGCCCATCCTTTAAAGAGGTAGCCCGCGAGATGGCAACTTTTATGGAGGGGTGCGACATAGCCGGATACAACTCCAACAGATTTGATGTTCCCCTGCTGGCTGAAGAATTTATCCGTGCTGAAGTGGATTTTGATATGACCAAAAGAAAATTCATTGACGTGCAAACCATTTTTCACAAAATGGAAAAACGCACCCTGGAAGCCGCCTACAAATTTTACTGCGATAAAGATCTTAACAACGCACATAGTGCAGAAGCCGATACCCGTGCTACCTACGAAGTATTAATGGGGCAACTGGATCGCTATAGTGAATTGAAAAACGACACAGAATTTCTTGCCAAATTCTCCTCATTCAATAAAAACGTTGATTTTGCCGGACGCATTATTTTCAATGATAAAGGTGAAGAGCTTTTCAACTTTGGCAAATATAAAGGCCAGAAAGTCACCGATGTGTTTGAAAAAGATCCCGGTTATTACAGCTGGATGATGAATGGGGATTTTCCTTTGTTTACTAAAAAAGTGCTGACCAATATCAAACTCCGGAATGCTTTTAATCAGGGGATCAATAAATAATGAGCAATTATCAATGAGCAATTATCAATTTTCAATAACCAGTTGTCAATTTTCAATGATCAATCACCATTTTGAAAATACCCGATGAAATGTTCTTCAGAATTCGACTATCCTTCACCGCAACCAACTGATAATAAAACTTTGCGTCTTTGCACCTCTGCGTTTAAGTTTTTTTTAAAAGACCTTTGGAATAATAACATCATCAATAATACATTCATATGAAAATACTCTGCATTGGCCGGAATTACGAAGACCACGCCAAAGAACTCAAAAACCCTTTGCCGCCAGAACCGGTGGTATTCTCAAAGCCCGACTCTGCATTGCTGCGCAATAATGATCCGTTTTTTCTGCCCGATTTTGCACAATCGTTTCATCACGAAATTGAAATTGTGGTGCGCATCAACCGGGTGGGCAAAAATATTGATGAAAAATTTGCAGGACGCTATTACGATGAAATAGGCCTGGGCATTGACTTTACTGCCCGTGATCTTCAGGACAAATTACGTGCGAAAGGTTTGCCCTGGGAAAAAAGCAAGGCATTTGACAGCTCGGCCGTCATTTCAGCATTTGTTGAGAAAAGCCGCTATGCAGACATCCAAAACATGGAATTTCATCTGGAAGTGAATGGAGAAGTTCGTCAACAGGGAAATACTGCCGATATGATCTTTAACATTGATCAGATCATATCGCACGTTTCAAAATACTTTACGCTAAAAATAGGAGATTACATCTATACGGGTACGCCAGCCGGAGTTGGCCCGGTAGAAATAGGCGACCGGCTGCAAGGTTTTATTGAAGGTCAAAGCTTTTTTGATTTTCTGGTAAAATAAAAATTTTATAAATAAAAAGAGGCGCAAAACCTAGATTTTGCGCCTCTTTTTTTTATAAAATCTATCCTCTCCATTCGCCCTTCATAGCTTTTTCCCATCGGTTATTAACCACATTCCAGTTGACTATGTTCCAGAAATTATCAACATAATCGCCCCGCTTATTCTGATATTTAAGATAGTAGGCATGTTCCCATACATCAAGGGTCAATAAGGGAATGCCTTTATCGGGTGAAATATCCATAAGCGTATTGTCCTGATTGGGTGTGCTTGTCACTTTCAGGTCCTTATTCTTGTCCAGATACAGCCAGGCCCACCCGCTTCCAAAATGAGTTTTTGCGGCATTGCCAAACATACTCTTAAAATCATCAAACGAATTAAAGTTTTTGACGATGGCATTCAGCAATTTGGCAGATGGTTTTCCTCCTTCGGGCGACATGTTCTCCCAGAAAAGCCGGTGATTATAATAGCCGCCTCCATTGTTGCGCACTGTGTCGCTGTGATTGGAAATGTTCGAAAAAATCTGATGCATCGGCATGGTTTCCATATCAGTATCCTCAATAGCTGCCTTAAACTTAGTGAAATACCCCCGATGATGTTTATCATAGTGAAGTTCCATGGTGCGGGCATCTATATATGGCTCCAGTGCATCATAACCGTATTCCAGATCAGGAAAGAAATGGCCACTGATGGCTGCTGGGGCGGCTGCCGCAGACGAGCTACCATTGTTTTGCTTTTTTCCGGTTGGCACACATGCCGAAACAGCGGCCATACCCATAACAGAAAGAAAGTGTCGTCGTTCCATATTCTGATTGTTTTTTATGCAATAAGTAATAACTTATTATACAAAACATGCTTGCATCCAAAATGTTCGATGAATTTGCATTTGATTGGTATAGTACATTTCTAAAGTTTAAAAGGACCCAATATCTTCTTGAAAAAGAAAATATCCAAATTTTCTTCAACCCATTTAAAAATAAACATTAAATAAAAAAAAACACTAATTTTGTTATACAAAAAATTTTTTGAATGTTTAAATTGAAAGCGGATTTGGTGATGTAAATAACCTTTGGTGTTCTGCCTAAGGTTATCCTCTCTTTAAACTCCGGCATATTCGTGCCAGAGTTATTTTCATGTATATATATTAAAAACAGTTTAAGACTTGAGAAACGATTTTGTCTTTCTCTCTCTTGTCTTTAAGAACCATTAATTTAAACATCATGAGTAACGAAAATAAATCAATTCACGAGTTCGACTTCAATTTAATAGGCGAATATTTTTCGGGTCTGGAACGTCAAGGTCCGGGTAGCCCTGAAGTAACTCTTAAATCCCTCAGCTTTATCGATAATCTGTCCGATGAATCGCAGATTGCAGACATTGGTTGTGGAACAGGTGGTCAAACAATGATCCTGGCACAAAACACACCAGGCCACATTACAGGCATCGACTTATTTCCTGATTTCATCGATTTGTTTAATGTGAATGCAGCGAAACTGGATCTTCAAAATAAGGTGAAGGGCATTGTTAGTTCGATGGATAAGCTTCCTTTTAAAAATGAAGAATTAGACTTGATTTGGTCGGAAGGAGCAATCTATAATATTGGTTTTGAACGTGGTCTTCGCGAATGGCGGGAATTTTTAAAGACAGGAGGTTATATTGCTGTATCAGAAGCATCCTGGTTTACTGATGAACGCCCAATTGAGATCGAGAAATTTTGGATGGATGCTTATCCGGAAATAGATACAATTCACAACAAAGTCGAACAGATGCAAAAAGCCGGGTACATTACTTTAGCCACCTTTATCCTTCCTGAGGACTGCTGGATTAAACATTTTTATGCCCCACAAGTAAAGGTACAAGAAGACTTCCTGAAGAAATATGAGGGAAACCGGGTTGTAGAAGACTTTATTGCAAGCGAACGTC
>JBEPWN010000172.1:0-5995 GCA_041642395.1 Marinilabilia sp.
AGAGTGCGGCCCCTATAAATGCCGGTTTGAGTTTAAATAAGAGAGCATTATCAAACATAATGGCCAAGCCTCCTAATAGTATAAGGAAACCAATATCACCCAAGACAAACTTATCAAACCGCTTTTCTCGAAGCCAAAACCAAAATAACTGAATTACTCCAAATATAAGGGCTGACAATAATCCAGTTGTTGTACCCCACAAAAGCTCAACGACAACAAAAACCAAAAGTGGCAACATCCCCGGCAATAATTTACCGGCCAGGGACAACTTCTTTTTTGTAGAGAATTTCAAAATGTACAGAATGAAAATGTAAAAAAATAAAAATGAACGCAGAGACACATGATTGTAAAGAAATAAAATCTTTAATGTTTCGTCAGAAAACATTATATTGTCCGGGAGACAATTATTTTATTTGCTTTTCTTTATCGTTGTTGTACCTCTGCGTTATTAATTCAAAAAAAACTATTTCGACAAAAGATCATTCAGATATGCGGTCACATTTTCTTCTATGCGACCGGCAACATTTTCAGCCTTTGCCTTTTGGAAAGTCTCTCCGGTAATTTTCTCGAAAAGTTCAATGTATCGTTCCGACACCTCTTTGATGTACTCTTCACTCATATCGGGAATATTCTGACCTTCTTTTCCCTGAAATCCGTTTTCGATGAGCCACTGGCGAACAAATTCCTTGGAAAGTTGTCTTTGAGACTCTTCCTTTTTCAAACGCTCTTCATAACCATCGGCATAGAAATAACGTGACGAATCAGGGGTATGAATTTCATCAATAAGATAAATTTTTCCGTCTTTCTTCCCAAATTCATATTTTGTATCAACCAGGATCAATCCTTTTTCGGCTGCCATTTCAGTACCGCGCTGAAAAAGTTCACGGGTATATTTCTCCAGCAAAACATAATCGCTCTCATTCACCAGACCCTGACGTAAAATCTCATCGCGCGAAATGTCCTCATCGTGACCAACGTCTGCTTTCGTAGTGGGCGTTAGAAGCGGCTCATCGAATTTCTGATTTTCCACCATTCCATCAGGCATAGCATTGCCACAAAGTTCACGTTTACCGTCTTTGTACTCGCGCCAGGCATGGCCGGTAAGATATCCGCGGATGACCATTTCAACTTTGAAGGGCTCACAATAATGCCCTACAGTAACCATCGGATCGGGCGTTGCCACCTTCCAGTTAGGTACGATGTCGGCAGTAGCATCTAAAAACTTAGCTGCAATCTGGTTAAGAACCTGTCCTTTAAAAGGGATACCCTTGGGCATCACCACATCAAAAGCCGAAATTCGATCTGATACAATCATTACCAAATAATTGTCATCGATGTTATAAACATCACGGACTTTTCCCTTGTAAACATCTTTCTGACGGGGAAAATCAAAATTAGTTTCAATAATAGCATTTTGCATAGAAGTAAAAATATAGAGTTTATTCTTTTTCGTAAGCTTCGACAATATCCTGAACAAGGGGGTGACGTACAATATCTTTAACCGTAAATTTGACTCTTTCGATGCCTTTTATTCCTTTAAGAATACGCATGGCCTGCACAAGTCCGGATGTCATGGGATTGGGAAGATCAATCTGGGTGATATCACCTGTAACCACAAACTTAGCACTGGTTCCCATCCGGGTGAGAAACATTTTAAGTTGATTGGTTGTGGTGTTTTGCGCCTCATCAAGAATCACAAATGCATTATTTAGCGTACGACCCCGCATATAAGCCAAAGGAGCGATCTGAATTGTATCATTATCCAGATATTCTTTGAGTTTCACTGCCGGGATCATATCCTGCAAAGCATCATACAAAGGTTGAAGGTAAGGATCAATTTTTTCTTTCAGATCACCGGGCAGGAATCCAAGCTTTTCGCCGGCCTCAACTGCAGGCCGGCTGAGGATGATGCGTTTCACCACCCTGTTTTTTAGTGCACGAACAGCCAATGCGATGGCGGTGTATGTTTTTCCGGAACCGGCCGGCCCCACAGCAAACATCAAGTCATTGTTATCATAGGCTTTAAGCAGTTTTATCTGATTTTCTGTTCGTGCCTTAATGGGCTTACCATTAACCCCAAATAATATGGTATCATCGCCACTTTCGAGCTGAACAACCCGTTCGCCTTGCAATATATCGTTGATGGTATCTTCTTTAAGAACGTTGTAGCGCTCATAATGCTCTATCAGCTGGTTGATTTTTTCTTCAAATTTTGCCACTTCTTCGGCATCACCTATGGCTTTCAACCAGTTGCCCCGTGCTACAATCCGCAATTTCGGAAACCGTGATTTGATCAATTCAAGCTTGGCATTCTTTACGCCCATAAACTCCACCAAATCAATCGATTCAAGATAAATAAGCTTTTCTATCATATAGAACTTTTCAATCTCTTTTATTACACTGCAAATTAACAACATTTTGAGCAAAAAGAACAGTAATAGCAGTCAGAATAATACATTTTTGAGAAGGTTTAAATTATTTTTTCTGCTGAGCTGATAGCCCAGGCAAACTCCGGAAATATATGCGATCTTCCAATGAGTTCGACGATTCCCCCATGAATAAATCTTTCAGTACATTTTGATTGATACCCGAGAGCATTACAGTGGTGCCACCAACCTGTATGTTTCTGATGGCTTCCTTTAAATTATGTACCCCCGTGGAATCTAAAAATGGAACATGCCTCATGCGAATAATCAAACCATGGATAGATCGAACCATTACAGGATTTTACTGTTTAAATATAACCATTCAATTGAAACAAGGCAGACTGAATTACGTAAACATTATTCCCGATACTTTCTTTCCTGAAAAATTTGATTTTCTGATCCATAGCGGAGTGGTTAGATGATGTTTTGAAGAGCTTCCGTGAAGTTGTAAAGCACTCCGGGGAATGAACATGCCTAAAACCAAACAAGCCTTCCGGCTTAGTAAAATTTTTTTCTGATTTTTAGGAAGATTCTTTTGAAAAAGTCAGACAGGTTCTATAATACCGATAACTTAGAAATTTTATACTTTATGAAATATTTTTTAATTACAATTACAGTACTTACTCTTTTTACCTTTATTTCCTGTAACCAGACGAAACAGAATTCCGGACAGACTGAACAGGCACCCGTTTCGCCGACAACTCATGAACAAAAGGCGGAAAGTACGGACTCAGCTGAGACGGTTGAGGCTAACCCGGCACAGCAGTCTTCAGAAGAACAAAACAATGAAGGGTTACTACTGAATCCTCCACATGGAGAACCCAATCACCGTTGCGATATAGCGGTAGGTGCACCACTTAATTCTGCACCGGTAAATACCACCCGCCAAACAACAAATAGTCAGGTTCAGACTACAGTGCCGGATCTGGCCAATAACCCAACTGCTCCTACCGTTGAAAATGCCAAACGGTTGAATTCTACTCGTACTAACAGCACAGCCGCTCCGGCTACGGGAGCAAAACCACGTCTTAATCCCGCACATGGTCAACCATGGCACAGGTGCGATGTTGCAGTAGGTAGTCCACTTCCCTGATAACTAAAACAGAAACGAGACTATGAATCTATTGAGATGAAACAAAAATATTGGAATGCTAAATTCACTACTCTGAGCATCAGGTATGAATGTAGCAAAGTAGATTGGCAGTTAATTTCCAGAAACGCACAAAAGCCGCATAAACATTAATGTTTATGCGGCTTTTGTTTATCATCTGTGGATCTTAAAAATATTTATCTGTCGGGGTACCAGGATTTGAACCTGGGACCTCGTCGTCCCGAACGACGCGCGCTACCGAGCTGCGCTACACCCCGTTTGATTTGGATTATATACTTTGGTTGAGGCCACAAAATTAATTTTTTTTTCTGAAAACCTTTACAATGTTCAGATATTTTTAGAAATTTGCACAGAATTAACATTCTAACCTAATTATGTCTACAAGCTATGTTCATAAATTAATGAAAAAGGTGCTTTCCAGGCAAAGTAATCCAAATAATCATTTTTTTGATATTATAATTATTCTCACCTTTTTCTTTGGCTTGGTTAATACCATCTCCAATTATATCATTGGCCTCCATACTTTCGCAAACATTTGGAGTGCAGCCATTACCTTATTTATGATTTTTATTTTTTTTCTTGTCAGACAAGAAAAAAAATTGCTGAAAAATATTGCTTTATACCTCTATTTTATCTCAGTTCTAATTTCCATAAATGCTTTATGGTTATATAATGGTGGATCTCAAAGTCCTTCTCCGCTAATATTTATTTCTTTGATGGCTTTAATTGTTTATTTGAATCCCAAGCCGGGTGCCACCATCATTTCTTTTATTGTAGGCACAAACATTATAGTTCTTCTCATTATTGAATGGCAATTTCCAAATCTGGTTGTGTTCTATAAAAACGAGCAACAAAGAATTATGGACCATTTGGTTGCTACATTCTATTTGTTTGCAGCGGTTATTCCTGCTCTGGCATATGAAAGGAAATTAATAATTAAAGAAAAGGAACAGGCAGAGGATGAGAACAAGCAAAAATCAGCATATCTGGCTAATATGAGTCATGAGATCAGAACTCCCATGAATGCGATTGTTGGATTTTCCGAATTACTTCAGGATCAAGGCATCAACCAAAAAGAACAAAATGAATATATTTACATTATAAGGCAAAACAGCGAATTACTCCTCAATCTTATCAATAACATTCTTGATCTTTCTAAATTGGAGGCCAACCTTGTAACAATCCGCAAATCGACGTTTTGCATTAATTCTTTACTTTCGCAAATATATAATGCGCACATCAATCAGGCCCAAAAAACGGACATTCATTTTGAAAAGGATATTCCATATGAATTTCGAAATGCAATGATTGAAACTGACAGGACATTATTATTTCAGGTTTTTTCCAATTTGATAATTAATGCACTTAAAGCAACTCAGAAAGGCGTTGTTCGTTTTGGAGTTCGCAGAAAAAAGGACGGTTTGCTATTTTTTGTTTTTGACACCGGCCCGGGTATTCCATTTGATCAGCAAAAAAAAATATTCGAACGGTTTAGTCAGCTTCCCAGTAATCACAATGGAAAAGTCAACTCCGAAGGTGTGGGACTCGGATTGTCTATTTGTAAGGAGATAATAGATTTGTTGGGTGGGGAAATAAAACTTCATTCAGAAGTGAATGTAGGTTCTACCTTCATTTTTTCATTTTCAACCAATACTTTAAAATACCACGGTCATCAAATTCAGGAAAATGAGAATTTTGAAACCAGGAATGCTGAGATCCTGCGCCAATAATTTTATTTCTTAATCAAGAGGTTGATCTCAGGATTGAATTCATGGTGGTTTATTTGCCAAAAGTGCACCATTCACAAATTAATCTTCTTCTTTCCTGCTTTCCAAAGTGGTTGTTTTATCCACTATACTGCAGATGGTTGCATCGCCAGTTACATTCACAACGGTGCGCATCATATCCAGAATCCTGTCCACGGGCAGAATAATCCCTATCCATGCAGGATTCAGCCCTACTGATGTTAAAACAACCATCAGCATTACCACGCCTGCACTTGGTATTGCAGCAGAACCAATGCTTGCCAAAGTGGCTGTTAAAACCACAGTGAGTTGCTGACCAAGGGATAGGTCGACAAAGTGCATCTGGGCCAGAAAAACCACAGCCACAGCCTGATAAAGACTGGTGCCGTCCATGTTGACAGTTGCGCCGATGGGCAGCACAAATCTGGAAATACGCTTATCTACCTTCAGATTTTCTTCAACACACTCAAGCGTGACAGGCAGGGTTGCCGCGCTGCTGCTCGTTGTAAATGCCAACATCTGAGCGGGACTGATTCCCCGCAGGAATTCCCTGAAAGACAACCCCCGTACCATCAAACCCATAACAGCCGGATATAGTCCAAATGCCATAATAATCAGGCCCAAAGCAACCACCAATGCATACCATGATAGCCCTTTGAATAATTCAAGTACATGGGCGGGATTGTCACCAGCCATTTGATTCACCATTCCTG
>JBEPWN010000173.1:0-5981 GCA_041642395.1 Marinilabilia sp.
AGTGAAATAGTTTTTGTTCGGAATATGAGTCAAAGGTGACACCATTTCCTCGCCTTCTTCTGATCCCTTGTAAAGTTCTTGAATGTCAATTTTTAAACCGTATTTAAGAGCAAGATTTGTTCCTTTTCTGGGAAAATACCGGCTGTCGATGGAACTGTATAAAAAATCAAAATGGGTAGATAAAAAGGAGTTTCCGAAACGTTCAACACCTGCGTAAAAAATATCCGAGAAGCCGCTTTTGTTTTGAAGGGTGGAGGTGGTGTGCTGCAGATATGTATCCATCATCCAGTTCGTACCAATAGAAGTCATAAATCCACCGCGGAATTCGGTGTGGTCTTGTGTGAAAGTACCGTACTTTGAACCATTATCGAGGTAAACAGGCAGATTGTTGTTTTCGTAATCCAATGCTAGCTTTGCAGCTGTTTTTTGGTTTTTACCCAGGTAGTTAATCTGACTTATATTGAATTTCGGTGTTTCAGAAATGTCTGTAGTAAAAGAGGTCCGCGATGCTTTGCCAAAAAAATTCCTCAGCGTTAAATTGGCCATCAGTCCGGCTTTGTATTCATTGTCATAATGCAATGAAAATTTGGCTTTGGCCGGGGGGGTGCCTTCTACATTTAGCAAAAGCCTGGGATGTGGATTTATCATTTCAATGCTGTATGTGATGTTTTCGAAATGCCTTGTTCCCATGGCTTTTTTCATCCCGTTTGCCATGATTCGCGGCGTGATGGTGTCGCCCGGCTGAATTCCAAGATTGCCCAGTAAAAAAGCATTGTTGACACTTTTTGTACTGTGAATGTGTATTTGGGAAATGATCACTTCCTGTTTTAGGGTTTTATCAGCATAAAGTATATCTCTGGGTTGAATATTTACGGAATCCATAAATGCACGAAGTTGACCTAATTTCTCGCGTGCAGCTTCTTCACCAATGAGAATGATCTTTGATGCGTCTGAAAAACTTCCGGCATTGTAGGGTGAAAGGTCCGGCCATATCAGAAAATCGGTTTCTTTGATTGCTTGTCGCATGGAATTATTACCACCTATGGTGGCAGCTGCCATTAGGATATCTGCAAATGTTTGGAGGTTTTTTTCACGGGTTTCATATTTGATCCCAACATTGACACCGATAATAATATCGGCTCCCATTTCTTTGCATAGTTGTACCGGATAGTTATTAAGGATACCTCCGTCAACCAGGAGCATTGAATCTTTCGTTACCGGGGAGAACACCGTGGGGATTGACATACTAGCTCTCATGGCTGTGGTCAGATCGCCATCCTTGAATACATATGGCATACCGCTTTTCAGATCGGCTGCCACGCAGCGAAAGGGGATCGGTAACTGATCGAAATTTTCTGCCTCGGACACATGCCAGGTTAAACTGGCCATCATTTCGCTTATCTGTTGTCCTTCTATCAGACCGGATGGGATCTCTAATCTTTTTTTGTTTATATTAAATTCTGCCTGGTAGCGGTTGTAGTCTTCTTTTTCTTGTGGAGATACAGAAGATAAAGGAATATCATCGCTGAGGAGTTGATCCCAATTCAAATTACTGACGATGGAATCGAGCTCATGTGCAGTGTAACCTGTTGCATACAGTCCACCAATAATGCTTCCCATGCTGGTTCCGGCAATATAGTCGGGATAGATTCCTTCCGCTTCCAGCACTTTGAGTACACCAATATGGGCCAGTCCTTTGGCGCCGCCTCCACTCAGTACCAGCCCGATTTTAGGCCGGCTGGATTGGCTCCATGCCGGAGACATTGCCAACAGCAGGATAAGGATGATATTTATAGATACTCTTACTTTAATCATTGGAACAGAAGGGTTTTGTGCAAAAATACATGATTCCCCTCAACAATTCACGTTCCCGAAAAGAATAATTGTTTGAACCGGCAATTTTAAATCTTGAAAAGATATAATCACTTGCCTGTTAGCTCCATGGCTTTAACTATAATTTTCACGGTTTCTTCAGGTGATAAGCTATCCGTATCAGCAATTATGTTTGCTTTTTGGTAAAAGAGTTCCCGTTCAGCCAGTTTGAAACGAATATAATCAAGCAGTTCAGTCTCATTCTTTCCCTTAATGAGCGGGCGGTGTTCGCGTCCCGGTAACAGGCGGTCCACAAGGCTTTCGGGCGATAGCTTCAGATAAATTGTTATGCCATTTTGATTCATGACATCCATATTATTGAAGTAACAGGGTGCACCTCCACCGGTTGCAATGATTGCGTCACTCAAATGAGCGGTTTCATGGATAGCCAGTCTTTCCAATTCACGAAATCTGTCCTCTCCGTATCTTTTGAAAAGTTCCGGAACTGTTGCGTTTTCTCTTTCTTCTATGAAATGGTCAAGATCTGTAAATTTACGATTCAGGGCATCTGACAAAAGCCGGCCAAGTGTTGTTTTGCCACTTCCCATGAATCCGGTCAGATATATTGGTTTTTTTTGCATCGTTATTGATCCATCATTGGACAGATGTGCTAGAATATGGACATTTGTCCGTTGTCCGTTTCTTCATCATCTTTCTTATCCGGCTGGGTGTTTTCAGCATTTTCCGGCTCCGGATCATCCTTAATGACCGGTTCCAGTTCCAGGATCTTATGAACCTGATAAGTGGTTAATCGCTTCCCTTTTGCTCTGAATCCTTTCACGTTGATAAATTCAGCAGCTTCAACGATTATCTTTTCGCGGTCTTTGTCTTCTCCGCCAAATTTGATTTCCAGACGGGGATAATCAACATGCGTCAGTCGTACTAGACGTGATTTAGGATTGTCACCAATTATTCGTTGGGGCTTACTCACCGGTTCGGCCTGGAATCGTTTCAGATAATAGAAGTCCTGATCGGCATCATAGTAAACCGCAGACCATACCACTTCAGGATTAAACTTTTCGATATACAGAATATTGTCTTCATAATGATTGGTCAGATCATAATTTGTCTGATAGAAACAGCCATCTTTGGTCATCACCAGCACCTGGTCTCCTGTATGGAACTCACCCAGGTACTTTCCACGATTGTCCACATTTAAACGCAAAATTTCGGGCTCGAACCATATTTTCCGGCCACCCAGTGTCGATTCGCCTTTCTTTTTAAGAACGATCTTATGAATGTCGTATTTGGTTATAATGTTTCCCTGGGCCCCTCTTCCTTTTATTACCTGTTCAGCCATGTCGAAATCAAAGATCTGATTGCGCAGACGGGGGCGAGGCTTCAGGGTTATTTTTAGCATTTCTCCTTCCCCGTTTGGATTGGCACTGAAATACATTATTTCCGAACCGGCCGTTCCCTTGGTTACATTATACTCTTTATCGCGTGTGATGCCGGTTACCGCAAAACGTTTAACATAGAAGTTTCCCTTTTTACCATCACGGTATATGACGTTGTAAATGGTGCGGGTGTCATTACGCTTGAAAACAGCCAGATGGATGATGTTTTTTCCAACAAATGCTTTATCCTGAACTTTTGTTACCTGGCAACGGCCGTCCCTGTAAAAGATGATAATGTCATCAATATCAGAGCAATCACAAATGTATTCGTTTTTTTTAAGGGCTGTTCCCGCAAATCCTTCTTCCCGGTTGAAATAAAGTTTTTCATTCTTTACCACAACTTTGGATGCTTCGATATTTTCAAAATTCCTGATTTCAGTCATCCTGGGGTAATTCAGACTGTATTTCTTTTTCAGCCTTTTGTAATAGTTAATTGAATAGGTAATTATATTGTTCAGATGGTATTCTATTTGTTCCAGTTCTTCTTCCAGGGAAGCAATATATTCATCCGCTTTTTTTGCGTCAAACCTGGATATACGTTTGATTCTGATTTCGGTAAGTTTGATAATGTCATCCCGGGTAACCTGTCGTTTCAGTAAATTTTTAAATGGATCCAGTCCATGATCTATTGTCTTGATAATGGCTTCGTAAGTTTCACAATCTTCGATGCGCTGGTATATCTTATTTTCGATGAATATCTTTTCCAGGGAAGACATATGCCACGATTCTTCTACTTCTCCCTTTCTGATTTCCAGTTCACGCGTGAGCAGGTGCACCGTATGATTGGTGTCGGAAATCAGAATTTCACTCATGGTTAAGAATTCGGGCTTATCATTCCGGATGACGCATGAATTGGGGGATATTGAAAGTTCACAATCAGTGAAAGCGTATAGGGCATCAATGGTTTGATCGGGTGAGGTCGTGGGTGGCAGATGTATCTGTATCTCTACTTTCTCTGCTGTGTTATCATCAATTTTCTTTATTTTTATTTTGCCTTTTTCATTGGCTTTCAAGATGGACTCAATAAGAGTGGATGTGTTTCTTCCAAATGGAATGTCCGAAATGATGAGGGTGCGGTTGTCCAGTTTGCTTATTTTGGCACGGATTCGAACAGCCCCTCCCCGTAATCCGTCATTGTAACGCGACACATCTATCATACCCCCGGTGTGAAAATCGGGATATAACTGAAACGGTTGTCCTTTCAGATGTGCAATGGATGCATCAATGAGTTCGGATATATTATGTGGAAGTATCTTGGATGCCAGTCCCACCGCAATACCTTCAACCCCTTGGGCCAGCAACAATGGAAATTTTACCGGCAAAGTGACAGGTTCCTCATTCCGGCCATCATATGATGTTTTCCACTCGGTGGTTTTGGGATTGAAAACCACATCCAGGGCAAATTTGGTGAGTCTTGCCTCGATATACCGGGGGGCAGCAGAGCTGTCTCCGGTAAAAACATTTCCCCAGTTTCCCTGGGTATCGATAAGTAGATTTTTTTGACCTAATTGTACCAGTGCATCACCAATGGAGGCATCACCATGTGGATGATATTGCATGGTTTGACCTATAATATTGGCTACTTTATTATACCGTCCATCTTCTATTCTGCGCATGGCATGAAGAATCCTGCGCTGCACGGGTTTCAATCCATCGTGGATGTGTGGCACGGCCCTTTCAAGGATGACATAAGATGCATAATCCAGAAACCATGATCGGTACATCCCCTGAAGGGGCGATACTTTTACCTGATTGTGGTCGAATGCTTCGGGCTGTGCAAGCTCCCCGGGGTTTTTATCCTCTTCGGGATCTTCTGGTGTTTCGTGAAATTTGATGTCGTCGTTGTTCATTAGATATTGACTACTGTTTTTGCAAATATTATAACCCTTATTTCTTGCTAAGGCTATAGCATTTCTTCATCTATGATCAGATTGTCTATAATGAAATTCTGCCTGGTAGGTGAATTTTTACCCATGTAAAAGTCTAACAACTCTTTAAATGCATCTTCTTTCTTCATGCTCACGGGTTCTAAACGAATATCCTTGTCGATAAAATGTTTAAATTCATCGGGTGATATTTCTCCAAGTCCTTTAAAACGCGTGATTTCGGCAGTCTTTCCTATTTTTTTGATGGCCTGCTGGCGCTCTTGTTCTGAATAACAAAATATACTCTCTTTTTTGTTACGGACCCTGAACAAGGGAGTTTGAAGAATATATAAATGACCGTTTTTTACCAGCTCCGGGAAAAATTGCAAAAAGAAAGTGAGTAATAACAGTCGGATGTGCATCCCATCCACATCGGCGTCTGTTGCGACGATAACACGGTTGTATCGCAATGATTCCAATCCGTCTTCTATGTTTAATGCGGCTTGGAGAAGATTAAATTCTTCGTTTTCATAAACAACTTTACGGGTTAGTCCGTATGTGTTGAGTGGTTTTCCTTTCAGGCTAAATACTGCCTGGGTTGCTACATCGCGTGCTTTGGTAATGGATCCTGACGCTGAATCTCCCTCAGTTATAAAAATGGAGGTGTCCATTTTTTTCTCATGGCTCGAATCAAAATGAACCCGGCAATCACGCAACTTTTTGTTATGCAGACTCACTTTTTTGGCTCGTTCGCGGGCCAGTTTCTGGATGCCGGAAATGGCTTTTCGTTCTTTCTCCGATTCAATAATTTTTTTGTACAGGCTATCAGCAACTTCGGCATTTTTGT
>JBEPWN010000174.1:0-5940 GCA_041642395.1 Marinilabilia sp.
TTTGATAATAATTTGTTTCTTGAGCTCATAGCCAGACCGTCAGGCTCTCTCAATGTAGGACATTTAACAATTTTTGTTCCAAAATTTAATTTCCGGACCATCTCATTTATGATGGCCAATTGCTGAAAGTCTTTTTGTCCGAAAAAAGCTTTGTCAGGTTCAACGATGTCAAAAAGTCGACTCACCACCTGTGCAACACCATTAAAATGACCAGGCCTGTGGTTACCCTCCATCACCTGACCAAGCTTTCCAAAATCAAAAATCCTCAAATCAGGCTCGGGATATATCTCTTTAACAGATGGAACAAAGAGAAGTTCACACCGTGCCGAAGCCAGCAAATTCATATCTTCATCCAAATTACGAGGATAACGTTCCAGATCCTTGGGATCATTAAATTGATTAGGATTAACAAAAATACTAACCACAACTACATCGCATTGCCTTCCAGCTTCTTCGATGAGTGATAAATGTCCGGTATGCAATGCTCCCATCGTAGGAACAAAACCAATGTTAAATCCAGAGTTCCGAAATTCGGACACTCGTTCTTTCAGATTTTTTGATATCGTTATCAATTCCATATTCTATTATGAGAAAACTCACTATCCCTCTTAATTACTCAGTATAAGTATTGTAAATATTGAATCATTCTATCCGCAGAGAAAGTCGAGAAAGACTAATACCATCCCACAGCCAATACCTGGCTGCCATACAGGGCAAAACACAAATACCAAAAAACACGCAAAGTAAAAAAATATTTTCCATTCAAAAAAAGCTTTACAAAAAATAAAAATGAAAAATAAGCGAACCATTAAACAAGTAAATGCAAGCTTAATAAAAATGATGAGGTACAAACAACTTTGTATGGGTAGCATATTTTTTGTACTTTTGTACCACATTTATCCTAATATATCCTTGACAAATGGAAAATAACAAGGTCTTATTCATTTCGCAGGAAATCACACCTTATCTGCCTGAGTCGTCGATGTCCACACTTTGCAGAAATCTCCCCCAAGGCATACAGGAGAAAGGCAAACAAATCAGGACTTTCATGCCTCGCTTTGGAAATATAAACGAGCGGCGCAATCAATTACATGAAGTCATCCGTCTATCCGGGATGAATCTCATTATTGACGATACAGATCACCCTCTGATCATCAAAGTAGCTTCCATTCAGGCTGCAAGGATGCAGGTTTATTTCATTGACAATGAAGATTATTTTTCTAGAAAAAACACCGTTATCGATAATGATGGCAAGGAATTTGATGATAATGATGAGCGAATAATATTCTTCGCCCGCGGTGTTTTAGAAACCACAAAAAAATTAAGATGGGGACCTGACGTGGTTCATTGTCAGGGATGGTTTACTGCCCTGGCGCCCATATATATAAAAAAAACAATGAATGAAGATCCTTATTTTGCTAACGCCAAGGTTGTTTATTCGGTTTTTGACGATGGATTTAAAAAAGATCTTGATCCCAAAATCAAAACAAAAATAAAACTGCCAGGCATTAGTGACAAGGACCTGAAAATTTTAGAACCCGCAAGTTTTGTTAATTTAACCAAACTGGCTATTGATAACGCTGATGGCGTCATTCAGGGGTCTGAAGAAATCAATCCCGAAATAGAAGAATACATCAAAAAGTCGGGAAAACCGTATCTTGAATATCAACCAGAGGAAGTATATATTGATGCATACAACAAGTTTTACGACAGTTTGTAAAACTTTTTATTGAACTATCAAACAAGATTGTATTTTTATGCTAAATAAAAAAAGTCTCCGGCAATTCGTACCTATTATAATAGCTGCATTTGCAATTCTCACTTCTTGTAAAGATGAAACAGGAACACACGGCCTGGACGTTTTGCCTTCGGATGATCTTTTCAAAGGGACTGATTCCACAACTTATGTTATTGCGAAAAATATAAATATTCCCAACCTCAGATCAGATGATGCCACGTATGCCATTTTGGGAAGCGTTAATGATGACAATGCAGGCGGAACGAATGCCTCATTTATATCCCAGGTAAATATTGGGGAATACGTAGACCAATTCAACCGCAGCAACGACACGGTGCATTACTATGTCGATTCACTTGTTTTAAATTTGGCATATGCAAAAAACTGGTGGTTTGGTAATCCAAATGCCAGACATAATGTCCAAGTTCATCGTCTTACAGAACCTGTGTACCTTTCCCAGAATTATTATTCAGACATGCAGATAGAAGGGCTTATAAGCCCGGAAGCTATAGGGCAGCGCATAAGCAGTGCGTGGGACGCTTTACCGGATACAGTATGGGACGACGATCAATATGTTCATCAGTGGCAGTTTCGACTTGATGATGAGTTGGCCAATGAAATATTTAATTATCCTGCAGAAATTCTCACTGACAGAGAAGCTTTTATGGAAGCATTCGGAGGTTTGTTTCTACAATCAGAGCTTATTGATACGGATACAAGAGGATCGTTGGTAAGGTTTGACCTGCTGGCAGGCAAATCGAACATGAAACTTTATTATTCATACGATGAAATAGATACGATTTCCAATGAAACAGATACAACCAGGCATTTATCGTATACATTCCCTATAAACATTGAAAATGAACGCATCAATCGTTTTGAACATAACCTTACCGACTTCATAGATTTTGATAATCCTGACGCGGATGAATTTATCGTTCAGGGAATGGCTGGTAGTAAGGTTGAAATTGATTTTAATGATATAGAATTCACTGATGAAAATAATGAGAGTAAAAATCTAATTGAACACTGGGAGACTCTTCTGAATACAGATCAGGATGCTGAAAACATCTATGCCCTCAGTTCTGTTGATTTATATTTTAAGGCAGATACAAATAAGCAGCAAAGCGATAACTCTTATTATTCACCAATTCCACCATCACTGGTATTATATCAAATGGATGAAGATGGAAATTTAGTTCAGCCCGAATATTTCTATAATCCAAATGATGATAGTGACTGGTCACCTCAATTTTCAGGAGGAAACTACAACCCTGAAACAGCCGAATACCGATTTAGCCTGGCCGGAGAATCATTTAAAATGATGGTAAAAAAACCTGAACTAAGAGGACCATATTATCTGGCACCACCAGATCCGGTTTCATTTCCATGGCAAATTGTTCTCATGAATAACCAGTCAGGCGAAAAACCGACTCCTTCTCTGAGAATGAAATATGTGACCATTAATCCATAATTTTGTTTCAGAAGATTACTCTAATAACTTAAAATATTGAAGAACGACTTGTGTGATCCTATCATCATACAGGTCGTTTTTTTTTATTTGCCATTCATTTCAGTGACAAATACTGCCATTTCGGAAAGTTTAGAAGAAAAATCGAACAAAAGGCCCAGGAATTTATATATCTCTGTCAGAAAATCACTTATCTTGCCTGTTCGAAATCATTAATACAAGACATTTTAATTCTTCCGGCTACAAAACGTTTGCTTGATATTTTTAAAAGACCTATTTTAGAGCGACAAAAAAACAAGAAATTATCTTGCAAAAATATGATTTCGACCCGCTAAAAAAATAAAATTATGACACAAAAACTTCAGGATCTTACCGAAAAAATTTACAATGAGGGGGTTCAGAAAGCTAAAAAGGAGGCCGATATTATTATACAAAAGGCCCAGGAAAAAGCTTCAGAGATAGAGGAAAAAGCCAAAAAGGAAGCCGAACAAACCAAGGCGGATGCTGCTAAAAAAGCCGAAGAGACAAAAAAACATGTTGAGTCGGAAATGAAAATGGCCCTGGAGCAATCGGTTTCAGCACTTAAGCAGGATATTGCCAATCTCGTAACGATGAAAGCCATCGACCCTCCCTCGAAGGAGCTGTTTTCGGACAAGAAGTATTTGGGCGATCTGGTGGTTCGCGTTGTCGATGGCTGGATCGAAAAGGAAAGCATGGATCTGGAAGTAATTCTTTCCCAAGCAGACCGCAAAGACATGGAGGACCGTTTTAAAAAGCAACTGGCTAATCACCTGAATAAAGGTCTCCAACTCTCATTCTCCAAAACCATGAAATCGGGTTTCAAAGTTGGACCTTCCGACGGCAGCTACGTTATCAGCTTTACCGACGAAGATTTCAACAATTTTTTCAAGACTTATTTGCGTCCAAAATCCACCGAACTGCTTTTTGAAAAGAAATAAATATGTCAAAAGGTTACTATTGTCTTGTTGCCGGACTACCTGATCTCATACCCGAAGAAAAAAAATTATCTTTTTCTTCGGCGGACTTCCATGAAATGATGGAAGAGGAACTGGCCACACCCGACTACAATTTACTTCAGCTCTTTTATCTACCGTTTGATCATGAGAACTTACTCAATCTCTTTTTTAAGGAAAACAAAGATTGGGATGAGCGTGGCAACTTCAGCAAAGAAGAGATGGATCCCCTGATTGACAGGAAACTGGCCCATACAGCTGAACTTTCACATTTCCCAACTTATCTGTCTGATTTTGTATTTGCCATGCATGGTGAAGAAGCATACGGTACACGGGTGACTGCGGCACGCAAACTTAGTGAAGAATACAACATTTATCTCGATGCTTCAGAAAATCAGTTTGTCCGTGAAATATCCAAATACCAGCGCGATACATCAAATGTGATCACAGCATTAAACGGGCGTAAATATGATCTGGAGTACGAAAAAGCACTGATCGGAGAAGATGATGTAACCGAAGCTTTAAAGAAAAGCCGTTCCCGGGATTTTGGTCTCAAATCGGAAGTGGCACACATTGAAGATATACTGCAAATATTTGAAATAGAAAATCTGAAGGAGCGCGAATTAAAACTTGATGTTCATAAGTGGAATTTCGCAGAAGAAGCTACTTTTTTCAACTACTTTACCATAGAGAAAGTACTGGCCTTCCTCCATAAATTATTTATAGCAGAACGCTGGATCCATCTTGATGCAGAAACGGGCCGCAAAATGTTTGAGAAATTATTTAACGAACTGAAGTCGGGTTTTGAATTCCCCGAAGAATATACATTGACCTATGGAAAAAAACGATAAAACAACCGGAACTGTTACCGGAATCATTGCCAATCTGGTTGTGGTAGAAGCGGATGGCCCGGTGGGACAGAATGAGATCTGCTATATTTCTCATAAGGATGAGCGTCTGATGGCAGAGGTTATTAAAGTAACCGGAAAACAAACCTTCGTGCAAGTATTTGAAAGCACCCGGGGCTTGCAACCAGGAAGCAAGGTTGAGTTTGAAGGGCACATGCTCGAAGTTACACTCGGACCGGGAATTCTATCGCGCAACTATGATGGATTGCAGAACGATCTGGACAAGATGGAAGGAGTATTCCTGAATCGTGGAGAATACACCGACCCTCTGAACAGAGAAAAAAAATGGAGTTTCAAGCCGCTTGCATCTAAAGGAGACGAAGTTGTAGCGGGTGACTGGCTCGGCGAAGTTGATGAGAATGATATGCCTCATCGCATCATGGTTCCTTTTAAACTCACAAAAGCCTACACAGTAAAATCAGTTGTCCCGGAAGGCGAATACACTGTTGACAAAGAAATCGCCGTAATTGAAGACAGCGAAGGAGAAACCATTTCATTAACCATGGTGCAAAAATGGCCGGTAAAGGTCCCTATTAAGAGTTACCGGAATAAGCCCCGCCCCTTTAAACTTCTTGAAACAGGAGTAAGATGTATTGATACACTGAACCCCATTGCCGAAGGAGGCACCGGCTTTATCCCGGGAGCTTTCGGAACCGGAAAAACAGTTCTTCAACATGCCATCTCCAAGCAGGCAGAAGCTGATATTGTAATTATGGCAGCCTGCGGGGAACGTGCCAATGAGGTGGTAGAAATTTTTAAAGAGTTTCCTGAGCTGGAAGATCCACGGACCGGTAAAAAACTCATTGAACGCACCACCATTATTGCCAACACTTCAAATATGCCGGTGGC
>JBEPWN010000175.1:0-5934 GCA_041642395.1 Marinilabilia sp.
GTTAAAGTACACTATTTCAAGGTTATACAATTCATCATAAATCTTACATCTCAAAATCTAACGGTCTATTGATGGATGGTTTTTTATTATATTTTTTTTCACAATGGTCTGTTAAATATTTGTAATGAATTGTTAACCAATTGTTTAACTTGAAACGCAAGAAACTGTTTGATTTTTAAATATACAGTAAGAAGTTGTTTTTTAATATGATCCATCTAACATCTAATATCTAAAAATCTAACGAGCTGTTGTTAAGTATATTTTGTAAGTAAATATAGAATTTATTTTGTCCATGGCATGACAGGGTTTGATTGATGAAAAATTACGTTCTTTGTAAAAAAGACATTATGATTATAGACACTTTTGAAAATGCGGCACGTTATTATATGTTGCATCCTGCAATGGAAATGGTTCTTGACTACCTCGATAACATGGATGTTGAGGATTTTAAAGAAGGAACCACTGAATTGAGTGGCCAGGATGTTTTCGTGAATGCCATGCATCAACATACCAAGTCCGAAGATGAGGCGGTTTGGGAATCGCACGAAAAACATATTGATATTCATTTTTTGCCGGAAGGCAATGAGATCATAAAATACGCTGAGGAATATAAAATGGAAGTTGAAGTGCCTTATGATGAAGATAAGGACTGCACTTTTTTCCTTGGGCATGATGGTTATAATGTGAACTTTCTCAAAGGAGGATTCGTGATTTTTTTTCCCGGCGAAATACATAAAGCGATGGTAATGGATGGAATTCCTGCTAAGGTTAAGAAACTTGTAGGCAAAATAAAGATTGATTGATTTGCAAGGTTTTTCTATGCATCAATAGTCCGTTAAAAAACGGCTAAACTCAGAGATCTTTCTGCCGTTTTATATATTGGAAACTGTGTAATGCTAATGAACATTTGTTTGTACAGCCAATCTTATTTTACCTTGATCGCGGACAGGATCAAAGCCATTATTTTCAGAGAGTTGAGATTGTTGTGAGTCTTTTGTAAATTAAGATGATTGAAAAAGGTTAATGGGCATTGATCGAAATGAAGTTCTAATATTCGCAGATCAATAATGATCAGTAGCAGGTGAGTAGCGTTATATGTTATAAATAAAAAAGCTGCGTCCATATCGGTGCAGCTTTTCCCTTTTAATAAATTAAAGGGGCTTAGTATCTTTTTTGGCTACGGCCTCTGTCGTCACCACCAAAAGAACGCTCACGGCCTTCGCCTTTCGGACGCGCTTTTTTGACTACGATGGGGCTGTTGTCGAAGAGGCACTCATTCAGGTCCTTAATGGCCTTCTGTGCAGAGTCTTCCTCTTTCATTTCAACAAAACCAAAACGTTTTGACGAACCGGTTTCCCTGTCCATAATTACTTTGGCTGATACTACTTCGCCATACTCGGCGAACAAATCGTTTAAGTCGTCGCTTGTAGTGGCGGCGCTCAACTTTGCTACGAATAGATTCATAAACTAAAGAAAGTGTAAATGTAAATAATTAAATAATTAAATAGAACTGTGGCAAGGCAATCCAATGAATAAAAATAAAAAAGAAGTGCAATACGTTAAATCTATTGGTACAAAGAAACAACCTTTTTTTGGTTTTTCGGTTAAGCCTATGTGTGAAAAATGTTTAAAACTGATTTGATATAAGTTTTTACCAGTCTCCGGATAAAATGTTTAAAGCTTTCCGGAGTCCAATAATTACAAGGGTTGATAATTATTGAGAAATTTGGACCGAGGGGTCATCTCAGCCAAGTCAAATAAAGAAAAACATATTTTTCGTTTAGCAATACGAATTGACTGTTTGATCCTGAGAATAGTTTTGCTTTTATGGTTTCATCCTAAAAGTAACAAAAACTTATATCGGGATGGATGTGCAAAGACATTTTTTTGTTTACTTTATTTGGGTTAGAAAAAAGTAAAAGCCAATGTGATTTGCACACAAAAAAGGAAAAGCTGTCGTTTTACGAATAATAAGGTGAGTTTTGTAAATAAATTATCAACTATGAGAACCAAAGCCATACAGACTGTTTTTGCCGCTGTTATCATTATGCTTTCACTGGGTAGCATTTATGCCTGGAGCATTTATGTGCCGCATTTGATCAATGATTATAATTTTTCAACCAGTGAAACACAACTTGTTTTTGGTGTTTTTATTGCCGTTTTTACTGTTGCAATGGTGTTTGGCCGATCACTCCTGGCTCGTTTTGGAGGAAAAAAACTGGCGTTTTTTTCAGCAATTATTTATACTACAGGATATCTTTTTGTATGGATTTTTGGATTAAGTTTTCTCGTTTTGTTGATTGGAATTTCCTTCTTTGCCGGAATAGCAACAGGGTTTGGATATTTAATCTCCATATCAATTCCCATTGAATGGTATCCTCACAAAAAGGGATTAATTACAGGACTTGTTTCTGCCGGATTTGGTGGAGGAGCTATTATTGAATCCCTGGTGGTTCAGTATTTGTTTAGTGTAGGAATGGGTTTGGCCGATGTTTTACTGGCAGCCGGAATTACCAAAGGGATTCTTTTGCTGACTGCTTCTTTTTTTATTGTACGACCTGTTTCTGAGGAAACGATATCTCAATTGGTGCCTCTTTTCCGGCTTGTGCGCCAAAGTAGCTTTCTGCGACTATTTGTGGGAATATTTACCGGTACATTTGCAGGATTGCTGGTCATTGGAAACCTGAAGCCCATCGGCGGTCAGTTTACTATCGACGAAACCACCCTGGTTTTGGGAATTACTGTTTTTTCTGTGGCCAATTTCAGCGGTCGTCTTTTCTGGGGATGGTTAAACGATTATGTTTCCGGGAACATCCTTATTCCTTTGTCTCTTTTTTTGATGGGAATTTTTACTTTGTTGATTGGGATATTATCGCTTTCACCTTTTCTTTATCTTTTTGTTTCCTTTGCAGTGGGGTTTAGTTTTGGCGCTAATTTTGTTATTTATGCCAAAGAAACTGCTCAAATTTATGGATTAAGCAATCTGGGGAAAATCTATCCGTTTGTTTTTCTGGGATATGGGATATCAGGAATCGCAGGCCCTTTTACCGGTGGATTCTTGCGCGATCTTTTTGGCAGCTACCAGTATCCTGCTCTGATTGCCTTTGGGCTCTGCATGGTTGTTTTCCTTGCAATGCTCATTTTTAAACGGCGATGAAGTGCTGGAGCAGTTGCATTTGTTTTTACCCCTTGGTCAAAAAATGTGAAATTATGTTGGTGCAGGGAGAGCAGTGTTTCAAAATCTCATTATTTTTGTTCCCAATATAAATACTAACATCTTCGGCATTATTATTATCTTAATTTGTGACCGGAATATTTTGAAAAGAACTATGCAAAAATTAGTAATCATTTTCTGTTTTTTGATCTCTGTATCTCAGGTATCATTTTCGCAATCAAGGGCTGTAGAATTAAAGGATTTTACCAGTCGTAATACATTTAATCCAAAATCCATTTCCGGACTCAAATCCATGAGTGACGGAGAGCACTATACCGTTTTGGAAGACGACGGTACCCGGATTGTAAAATATTCCTACAAGACAGGCAATAAAGTGGATGTGCTGTTCGATGCCGCAAATATTAAGCGGAATCCTGCTGAAATAAAAACGATAAGTGGCTATGAATTTAGTCCCGATGAAACTAAAATTCTTGTTTACAACAATGTGGATAAGATTTACAGGCATTCATTTCTGGCTGATTATTATGTGTACGAAAGGGAATATCGAGAATTGCTGCCTTTATCGGAGGAGGGAAAACAGCAGGTCCCCAAATTTTCGCCCGACAGCTATATGATTGCATATGTGCGTAATAACAATATTTATCTTAAAAAACTTCGTTTTGGTACCACCAGTGCCATTACGCAGGATGGTGAAAAAAACAAAATCATCAATGGTATTCCCGATTGGGTTTATGAGGAAGAGTTTGGATACAGCCGGGCTTTTGAGTGGTCACCTGACAGTAAAGATCTGGCTTATGTGAGATTTGATGAGACGCATGTCAAGCAGTTTTCTTTTCCTTTATACAAAGCATCGCATCCCGAATATGAAGCGTATAAGCTCTATCCGGGCAGATATGAATATAAATATCCCAAGGCCGGGGAGGACAATTCCAAAGTTTCGGTACATGTTTTTAATGTAAAGAATCGCACCACCAAAAATATGGATGTGGGAGATCTTTATGATGCTTATATTCCCCGTATTAAATGGAGTCTGGATCCGGATAAACTTGGAGTGATAAAAATGAACAGACTCCAGAATGAGTTAGAATTTTTCATTGTTAATCGTGCTTCGGGTGTTGGCCGGGTTTTATTAACGGTGCGTGAAGACAAGTACATTGCCGAAAATGTACTGGATAACCTTCAGTTTCTTGATGATGGACGCCATTTTATTTATGTGGGGCAGGAGGATGGTTTTAATCATATTCATTTATATGCCATGTCGGGAGTTAAAGTGCGTCAGGTAACTAAAGGCGAATGGGAAGTAACCGACTATTATGGATTTGATGCAAAACAGAAACGCTTTTATTTCCAGGCTGCAAAAAAATCACCTCTTAACAGGGAAATATACTCTGTTGATATAGAGGGGAAAAACCCTGAGTTGCTGACTCCGGATGATGGCCACAGTGCAGCTGGTTTTAGCAGTAATTACGAATATTTCCTGAATACCTGGTCTTCTGCTGATGATGTGCCTGCTGTGGCTGTTTATGAAAGCGACGGCGATCTGGTAAGAGTAATGGAAGATAACAGCGACCTTAAAGAGAAACTTACAGAATATGAAATACCTCAAAAGCAATTCTTTGAATTTGAGACTTCGGAAGGAATACAGCTTAAAGGCTATATGATACTACCCCCCGATTTTGATGAAGCGAATCAATATCCTGTTCTCATGACGCAATACAGCGGCCCTGGTTCGCAACAGGTTCTGAATAAATGGAAGATGGACTGGGAGCAGTATCTGGCAACAAATGGGTATGTTGTTGCGAATGTCGATGGTCGTGGAACCGGAGCGCGTGGCGAGGAATTTCTGAAAGCCACATACATGCAATTAGGGCGACTTGAGTCTGATGACCAGATTGAGACAGCCCTGCATCTGGGATCACTCAGCTATATTGATCCCTCACGAATTGGTATCTGGGGCTGGAGTTTTGGCGGGTACATGTCCTCAATATGCCTTAGCCGGAGCAATTTGTTTAGTATGGGTATTGCTGTGGCCCCGGTAACAAACTGGCGTTATTATGACACCATCTACACCGAACGTTTTATGCGTACACCTCAACAAAATCCCAAAGGATACGACGAAAATAGTCCTGTAAATATGGTTGACAGTCTGAGTGGCCGACTTTTCCTGATCCATGGAAGTGCTGATGACAATGTGCATTTTCAGAATACCATGGAATATGCAGACCAACTGATACAGGCAGACAAACAATTCGATATGTTTGTTTATCCCAACCGGAATCACAGTATTTATGGCGGCAACACACGACACCATCTTTATGATATGATGAGCCGTTATGTTTTTGAAAACTTATAAATACTATAAAAAAACTAAACGCAGAGTAATCCTTCGCTAAAGCTATGGATTCTAAAAGACGCAATGACGCAAAGTTTTATTGTCAGAGATAGGGGTTAACTCTTGTTGTTTTCCTTCTGTATGAATTTGTGATTCACACAGTTTATTATGTGCAGATTTCAAATGCAATGGGAAGAACGGAAATGGTTTGAATTTTTTTTCGGGCTGAAAGTCCGGCTTAATTCAGCCCAACGCAACGCGTTGGGTTTATTGCAAAATAATGTTGTCGCCCTGCAAGGGCAGCTTAGGATTGTTTAGTTAAATTGGGCCTTCAGACCGCAGACCGCTTATATCAATAGTCCGTTAAACAATAGTCCGTTAAACAATAGTCCGTTAAACAATACTCTGTTAAACTTTTGTAAATGCT
>JBEPWN010000176.1:0-5922 GCA_041642395.1 Marinilabilia sp.
ACAATGATTTAATATATAAACTTGCTTCTCCTTCCCGTATCGATGATATTTCCTGGATAAAGCCCGGAAAGGTGGCCTGGGACTGGTGGAACGACTGGAATCTTTTTGATGTGGATTTCAGGGCCGGAATCAATACCGAAACCTATAAATACTATATTGATTTTGCGGCTGAAAAAGGTGTGGAGTATGTCATCCTGGATGAAGGTTGGTCGGAAAGTACAGATCTTCTCAAAATAATTCCTGAAATTAATCTTCAGGAAATTATCGATCATGGCAAAACCAAAGGCATTGATGTTGTTCTTTGGGCCGGATGGTTGCCATTGAGCCAACAGATGGATGAAGTATTCGGAAAGTACTCTGAAATGGGAGTGAAGGGGTATAAGATTGATTTTATGAATCGTGACGACCAGAAAATGGTTGATTTTTATTATCGCACGGCTGCAAAAGCCGCTGAATATGAGCAATTTGTTCTGTTTCACGGTGCATATAAGCCTACCGGACTGCATCGTACATACCCCAATGTATTGACCTATGAAGGTGTTTTCGGACTGGAGCAGGTAAAATGGACCGAATATATGGATATGCCCCGGTATGATGTTACTGTTCCTTACATCCGCATGATGGCCGGTCCGATGGATTATACACCCGGCGCAATGCGCAATGCCAACCGGCACAACTGGAGGGCCGTTTACAGCGAACCCATGAGTCAGGGGACACGTTGCCACCAATTGGCCATGTATGTAGTGTTTGACTCGCCGTTTTCGATGTTGGCCGACGATCCTTCGGCTTATCTGAGAGAATCTGAAAGTGTCGATTTTATTGCTTCCATACCCACTGTGTTTGATGAAACTGTTCCTTTGGCCGGTGAAATTGGCGAATTTGTGGCGGTCGCCCGCCGCAAAGGTGACGTCTGGTATGTGGGTGCCATGACAAACTGGGATGGCCGTGAAATTAACATTGATTTGTCATTCCTGGGTGACGGGGATTTTGAAGCCACCATATTTGCAGATGGCATCAATGCCGACCGGGCTGCCAGGGATTATACCAAAGAAAAGATGACGCTTACAGGTGGAGAAGTGATTACCATCGATATGAAAAGTGGTGGAGGTTGGGCTGCAATCATTGAGTCTGCTGAATAATGATTTGACATATGAGGATGCTTGTTAGGAAGATGGAATTAATATCCATACATTTTTTTTCAAGTGCGGGCTGTTAAAAATAGAATAATTTGGCTACCTCTGTAATTTATGGCTTTTTGTTCTTAATAGAATACGACGATTTGGAAATTTAAACCAAAAAGTAACCGATGAAAAATTTACGTAACTGTCTGATTATTATTCTTTTTGTTATTTCTCTTACATTGCCTGGCTTTGGTCAGAATTATGACGTTGTACAAAAAGGGCAGAAAGTACCGGAATTTACAATTAATTTGAAAGATGGAAGCCAGGTCAATATTGCCGACTATGAAGGAAAAATTGTACTCATTAATTTTTTTGCCACATGGTGTGGCCCCTGTCTTAAAGAAATGCCCTTTCTTCAAAAGGATGTATGGGAGAAGTTCGGGGACAAGGATAATTTTAAACTATTAGCAATAGGCAGGGGGCATGACCTGGGTGAAGTTACCAGTTTTAAAGAAAGCCGTAAACTTGAATTTCCTGTGTATGGCGACAAAGACAAAAGTATTTATGGCAAATTTGCAACTGGTTATATTCCACGTAATTATATTATTGATGCTAACGGCAAAATTGTTTATAGTTCTGTAGGATTTTCTGAGGAAGAATTTGAAAAAATGCTTGATTTATTAGAACGGCTTATTGCCAATGGAGAGGACTAATAGTTTTTTGGTCGGTAATTAATTGATTAATGCCATTTTCCAACACTTCTTTATGCTTTCAAAAAACTGATAAAGAGTTATTTATGTGTTGGCGGAATTAACCGCAATTAACTGATAATAAATCTTTGCGCCTTAGTATTCAGGCTTTTTTTAGCGATCTATTGTTTTTGTATCTTTGCATAAAACGAATAAAATATGATGGACATTCTATTAAAACACCGCACAATTCGGAAATACAAAGACCAGCCCATCGAGGATGATCTTTTGAATGAAATTCTCACAGCTGGAACCCGTGCCTCCACTACCGGTAATATGCAGATTTACAGCATTGTGGTTACCCGGGATGAGGCGATGAAAGAAAAATTGTCACCCACTCATTTTAACCAACCTGTTTTTAAACAAGCCCCTGTATCTCTGACTTTCTGTGCCGATTTTAACCGTTTTAATAAGTGGTGTCGTCAACGAAATGCAGAACCGGGATATGATAATTTTCAATCATTTGTAGCTGCGGCTATTGATGCCCTTCTGGTGGCACAGAATGTTTGTGTCGCTGCCGAATCAAAAGGTTTGGGTATTTGTTATCTGGGAACAGTCACTTACAATGCCGATAAGATTATTGATATAATGAATCTTCCAAAAGGGGTGGTTCCTGTTGCCACCGTTACACTTGGATGGCCGGATGAAGATCCTGTTCAGGCAGAGCGTTTGCCTCTCGGAGCAGTTGTTCATGACGAAACCTATAAAGATTACAGCCCCGAAGATATTGACCGTCTTTACAGGGATAAAGAGACAATGGAGGCCAACAAACAATTTGTTGCTGAAAATAACAAGGAAACTCTGGCACAGGTTTTTACTGATGTTCGTTATACCAAAGAAAACAACGAACATTTCAGCAAGGTTTTTCTGGAGGTGTTGAAGAAACAAGGTTTTTTATAAAAAAAGCTTATCCGGTGACTTCAATTGCCGGATGAGATTTTGTATTTAAAGGGTTTATTTTTCAGAAAATTCCACGCCCATTTGTTCCCCTAGTTTTGTGAGATCTTCCACGACGGAAGCAAACAAGGGGACGCCGTTTGCAAGTCGTTCCTGCTCAAGCTCTCTTTCAGGATCACCGGGAATAAGTACTTTTTGGTCAGGCTTAACCGGCTCCGCATTGCGAAATGTTTCAATCCATTTGTCCATATGTTCTTTAAATTCCTGAGCAGGGCGGAAGGCATCAATGCGCATGGCACCAATAAAATGCCCAATGCCTTCACCCACCTGTTGCGGGGGTGGATCCAGAAAAGCAACAAACGGTGGTACCCATGGCCCGTAATTGGCACCCGACAATACAGCCGAGAAAATATCAACCATACTTCCAAGACAGTAGCCTTTGTGACTGCCATGTACCCTGTCGCTGCCTAAAGGGAGCATTGCTCCACCTTTTTTTAGTATTTCCGCATCAACAGAAGGGCCTCCGTATTTGTCCTGAGCCCAACCTTCGGGAGTTTTTTCACCTTTTCTTTTCAGTACCTCCAGTTTACCGTTTGCAACGGTGGTGGTGGCCATATCAATTACAAAAGGTGGTTGCGTAAGCGCAGGTATGGCAACTGCGATGGGATTGGTGCCCAAAAAGCGATTTTTCGAGAATGTTGGAGCCACCAGCGGACTTGCATTGGTCATTGATATGCCAATCATATCATGCTCCAGTGCCAGCATGGCGTGATAACCGGCTATGCCAAAATGGTTGCTGTTCCGGATGGCCACCCACCCGGTTCCTGCAATTCTTGCTTTTTCTATGGCTACTTTCATGGCTTCCGGACCAATCATTAGTCCGGCTCCCATATCACCGTCCATAACTGCGGTCGATGGCGTTTCATGCACCACACGGGGATGTGGGGAGGCATTCAGCCTCTGCTTCTCCCACAAACGCACATAGCCGCTCAGTCGTGCAACGCCATGAGAGTCCACGCCACGCAGGTCTGCGGCACTGAGAACCTCAGCAGCTATTTTTGCCTGGGCTTCGGTAGATCCCATTTTTAGAAAAATATTTTTGGTGAATTCCTTAAGGTAAGATGATGAATACAGCATGTTCATTGGATAATTTTCTATTTGAAACGCAAATGTACAATTTTTCTGATTCTCTTAGGCGCAACCTTTTTATGCGAATTGCATCTAATAAATAAATCGTTAGATTTTTAGATGAAAAATATAAGATGAATCGTATAGTACTAATGTTCTGTATTTTAACACAATAGGCCGGTAAAAAAGCTTAAACGCAGAGTAATCCTTCGCTAAAACTATGGATTCTAAAAGACGCAATGGCGCAAAGTTTTTATTATTAATGAGTTGCACTTAATGCTTGTTGTTTTTTAAATGGCTTATGATCAGCAATTTGCAAAAGCTTAACGAAGTGTTGATCTAAAATACATCTGGTGTTTCTATAGAATATCAGCAAAACAATTCAATTGTCCATTGTGTTTGTCAGGATAGTATTATTTGCGAAGCGCAATGCAGAAATTTGCCATAATGAAAAGATTTAATTTGAATAGTTTGTTAACGCTTTTTTTTAATGTGCTGGCAATCAGTCTTTTAAATCTAAAACACATAAGATGTTAAGAAGTAGTTTTTAAATATGATACAATCCATCTATTATCTAATCATCTAATATCTAACTATCTAATACCTGGCTTCTAACGGTCTATTGTCTTAACTTATTCTAATTTAAAATTTATGATACGGAATATTTTTTTATTGGTATTGGCTTTTTTGTTGAGCAGTTGCAATTGGTTCAACAATGAGGAAGAGCCGCAAACAAAAGAATTTGATCTTAAATCCCTTGAAGTTTTAACCGCTACCGATAGTTTTGGCTGGGAGCTGCTTCAGTCAGTTAACCAAGAGTCTGAGGTGCATGAGAATGTGGTAATCTCGCCACTTAGTGTTGCACAGGCTTTGGGAATGACCGCAAATGGTGCTGATGGTGAAACACTACGCCAAATGCTTGATGTAATAGGTTCTGATGATCTCACTATGATGAATGATGCTTATAAAAATATTCGCGATGTGCTTCATTCAGCTGATTCGCATGTTAATATAGATATTGCAAACTCTGTTTGGTATCATCAGGATTTGCCATCCAAAGATACTTTCCGGCAAACTGTGGAACAATATTATGATGCATCTTTCAGGGGCCTTGATTTCTCAGACAAGGAAGGTTCAAAGAAGACCATAAACGATTGGGTTAGCAATAAAACCCGGGAAAAAATTTCTTCAATTATTGATGAGATAAAGGATTCTCAATATATGTTTCTGGTTAATGCGGTATATTTTTTGGGGAAATGGCAATATCAGTTTGATAAATCTGATACCAGGGAAGAATCTTTCTATTTGTCTGATGGCTCGGAGGTTCAGGTTTCTATGATGAACCAGGAAGCTGATCTTCAGTTTTATTCAGGCGATGATTGTCGCGCCGTGAAGTTGCCTTATGGAAACGGGACTTTTTATATGGTTGTTGTTTTGCCGGATTCTGATAATAAAGTTGATCAGTTTATCAGCGAAATGAATTCCGAAAAGTGGAATTCGGTATTGAACGGCATGCAGGAACAGACTTTGGCTTTGTACATGCCACGCTTCGAAACCAGTTATGATGTTGAACTTAATGCCCAATTGATTGAAATGGGCATGGAACTGCCTTTTACCAATGTAGCCGATTTTTCAGGGATGATTGAAAATACGCCGGTAAAAATAGATGAGGTAAAGCATAAAACCTTTATTAAAGTGGATGAGGAAGGTACTGAGGCTGCTGCGGCTACCAGCGTAGGTATGGTTGTGACCAGTATTGGTAACGGCCCGTTGCAGTTCAGAGTTGATCGTCCGTTTTTCTTCGCCATTGCTGAAGAAAAAAGCGGTGCAATTCTCTTTTCCGGGAAAATTGAAAATCCTGTAAAGGAATGAACAATTACTAATGATCAATTACCAATTACCAATTACCAATTACCAATTACCAATGATCAATTACCAATTACCAATGATCAATTTGATAATTGCAGTAGGCTATTAAGTTTTGGCAATGGGTTGACAGTTAATTTACTATATTTAAAATATGCAAG
>JBEPWN010000177.1:0-409 GCA_041642395.1 Marinilabilia sp.
TCACATTAATCAACGGACAAAAAATTGCAGGAAACAGAAAATTTGACGAATATTGAAATAAATTAAACAACATGTCTGATCAGGAAAATAACATCCCCCATACTCAAAGCATTTTCGATTCAGCAGCTTGTTTCCAGGGCCTTTACCCCAAAGAACTGGAGACATTAAGTGACAAGAAAACACGTGTGCAGTATCTGAAAGGCGAAAATGTTTTTAAACAGGGTGCCTTTTCACCACATGTCACCTATGTGCTGAGCGGACTGGTACGCGTTTATCTGCAAACCGGGCACAACCGCCAATTAAATATCCGGATGGCGGGACCAGGCGATTTTCTTTCCTTTTCATCGGTGTTTGGCGAATCAACCTATAATTATTCAGCTCTGGCAGTGAAAGATGCGTGGGTGTGTAT
>JBEPWN010000177.1:419-5918 GCA_041642395.1 Marinilabilia sp.
ACGCTGATTTTGCACTGCGCATTGTTTCACGCAATTGCCGGAATGAAAAACAGCTTCTGGATGTGATTGGCAATCTGTCGTATAAGCAAATGCGCGGCAAACTGGCCTCTGCCCTGCTCTACCTCTCATCAGAAACCTTTTTGCAGGAAGGCGTATTCCAATATCTGACCAGACAGGATATTTCGGATTTTGCGTCCATATCCACCGAAAGCACCATTAAATTTTTAAAGGAGTTTGAAGCAGAAAAAATTATTGAACTGAAAAAAAGAGACATTCAGATAACGGATCAGCAACGGCTGGAAGACATGAGCAAAAACAGTTGAAAATTGTTGACTTCTGTCAGCGATAAGGCATATCATTAAAAAATAACCCCGGGTTTTCATCCGGGGTTATTTTTTAGCTCCTGCTGAATTATTACATAGCATTAAACTTTGATCAGCAAGATCACTACTAAATCACCCCCAGCATTACAGGCAAAAACTATTCGTCAACCAAAAAGCATTTTTCATCTATTCCTTCCAACCACTCATCATCCTTTTCGTCTATTTCATAAAAGATACAATAATCGTTAAGAGTTGTTAATCAAACATTCCTGATCCTCAGCTCGATAAAGTTTTGTGCAGAAAAATCGAAACAAATTTCACTGTCAGCAACATAAACTTTTTAATCTAAAAATTTCAAATTCGTTCAATTTATCAACAATTAAACACAAAGAGCATGAAAAAAAATTCAGTATGGATTTTACTGTTCTTCATAATGATCGCATTTCTTGCATTCCCTGCAAACGGTCAGACACTGAAGAGACAGTCAATCGGAGCTTACGGCTCGGGGGGGGCAGCAGATAATATAAGAGTCAGCCAAACAATAGGCCAGCCTTATTTTACCGGCACTTCTAACCTCAACGAATCAGGATTACATCCAGGCTTTATTCAATCGTTTCTTTTCAAAGGGTATAATAGTCCTTTGGACCAAATAAGCCTGTCAAAGGAAGAAGATTTTGATGACGTGCTTGTTTACCCCAATCCCGCCAGCGTCAAAATTAACATCGTTAAAATGGAAGAGTTAGAAAAAGCATCTTTACAAATCGCCAACTTAAACGGTCGTAAAATGCTGGATGAAAAAGTTTCTGATTTTTCTTCCTACCGGGTTAATTGCATCAATTGGCCTGAAGGATACTATCTCATTTCAATTTTCGATGAAAACTCGAATGCAAGTTTCACCACAAAAGTATTAATCACCAAATAATTATACGCTATGCTAAAACCAGGAAAATTATTTTTATCGGCTTTAATAGTAACAAGCCTGATAATCTGCTCAAATAATGCTCAGGCACAAACAGGCATCACCATTGATGCTTCACAGCAGATAACCACTTTCGATTTTGTTGATAGCAACGGAACCACAGACGATACATACCTGCCCATATATTCGGGAGCCTACAATGTAGGTTACACCCACTTTCTGGATTTAGGCATCTATTTCACGGCCAAAGCAGGTATGCGAAATGCGGGTGCAACAATGGCATATGATGCCACTAACCTGCGTTGGGACTTCCAGTACGGACAAGGTAGTTTAGGCGTTGGTTATGCACATAAAATGGGCCGAATCAGTCCATATCTGGGAATATCAGGATACTATGCAAAGCTTCTAAAAGCCAATCAACAAATCAATGACCCGATGCGTGAAAACAAAGACTACGACATCATTGATTCGGGATTGATTTCAGATAATGATTTTGGTCTTTACATAACACCTGGCGTCAGGATTGCCGCTTCTGAATTCATATCAGTGTATACAGAATTTGGTTATTTAATGGGAATGCAAAACATTGAAACCGGCACCAGCGATCAGGAAGCCTATAATACGGGATATGCATTGACCCTTGGCCTTTCTTTCACAATAAAAAACGTTGAGTAATTATAAAATCACTTTATTATGAAAACATTTACACTATTTATACTTGTTATCCTGTTATTCTCTGTAAATACAACAGGACAAAGAATAGGAGATCTTCACGGAATCAACTATCAGGCAGTGGCCATCGACATGGATGGCAAAGAAATTGTTGGCATGGACATGGAGGGCAAGCCACTTTATGAAAAAGAAATCGGAATTCGCTTTACCATCCAAAGTGGGTCTGCCGGAGCTGTATTATATCAGGAAACACATACAGCACTCACTGATCAGCATGGTTTATTTTCACTGACAATAGGTACAGGTAATCAAACAGACGGATCATATACCCATTTACTTGACATTCCGTGGATAGATGCCGATCAATGGCTGAAAGTAGAAATGTCTATCGAAAATAACGGAAACTACCGGGTTGTAAGTCTTCAACAGTTTATGGCTGTACCTTACTCTTTTTATACTGACGACATTGCTGATGATGCCATTACAACCGAAAAAATACTTAACTACACCATTCTAAATCAGGATATTGACACCGGCGCTGTTGACACACGTATTATACTGGATGAAACAATTATAAACGAAGACATCGCTACAGCAGCAGTAAATTCAAGAACCATCCTTGATTCAACCATTGTTAATAAGGACATTCAAACAAGTGCAGTGGATTCACGCTCAATTCTTGACGAAACAATTATCAATCAGGATATTGCAGATAATACCATTAATCTTCAAACAAAAGTTACGGACACACTTGCCGTTCAAAATGGCGGAACCGGATTAGGTAATATTGAGGCAGGCGATATCTTGGTGGGAAGTGGCACCAATATAATGGATACTTTGTCGGTAGTAGACAGTGTCATGGTTTACAGCAACCAAACAGGCAAAACCGAATTATTTAAACTGAGAGCCGGACTCAGGGCAAGCATGGAAATTGATGAAGCAACAAAAACCGTTTATATTCATGCAGTTGCGCAGGGAGGAGGCCCCGAAAAAGACGGAGGCACAGTAGATACAGGGATCATTCAATCAGGAGGTCAAAAAATAAGAGTTTTCGATGCCAACGTCGCCCTCGGAGATATCGTGCTGGTTACTGCCAATGTTGATTTAGAGGGTATAACAATGACTGCTTATGTAAGACAGGATGGAAAGGTAGATGTTGTACTCTTCAATGGAACAGCACAAGACAAAAACCTTGGAACCGTTGAATTTAAAATAGCAAACTTCGGACAATAAGGATTCGTTTATGCCAATAAAAAACAACCGGAGATGTATTTCCGGTTGTTTTTTTATTTAAGCCTTTCTTTGAATTGGACGATTGCTCCTTCATTAATACAACCCTATTTCTCTCTTCCAAAAGGCCAGGCAGCAATACCGCCTTCCAGAATCTTCACATTGGTATAACCTTGGGCTTTCAGCAATACGGCGGCTTCATAACCCCTCAAAGAAATTTTACACAGGGTGATGATTTCTTTATTTTTGTCTTTGGGCAGCTCATGAAGTCGTTCACGCAATTTACCAATAGGGATCAACATCTCACCAATACCGAGCCTCATTTGTTCGAACTCATCGGCACCTCGTGTATCAAGGATAATCAGATCATCGCCACGATCCACCTTCTCCTTCAGGTCAACCGATGATATGCCATTAAAAATACCCTTGAGTTTGTTTTCCATAATATGAGCGGTGGCGATGCTGTGATCGATGGCCAAAGAGAAAGGAGGTGCATAAGGCAGATCGGCATTTACCACATCATCCACGCTAAGATTGCCTTTGATGGCCATAGCCCAAATAGCCAGTTGTTTGCTGACATCGCCGGGACCCAGGCATTGCGCACCGAGAATACGACGGTTCTGCTTGTCTACCACCAGTTTGGTAATAAGCATTTGCCCATTCATAAAACCTGGTTTATCGGGACCGGCGTTCAATACCCTTTCATAATCAAACCCGGCTTCTTTGGCCTTTTCTTCTGATAATCCGGTGATTCCAGCAGCATAATCAAAGAACTTACAAATACCGGTCTGGATGGTTCCGGGAAAGATGGCCTTGTTGCCTTCAATGATATTTTCACCAATCACCCGCCCTTCTAAATTAGCCAGATCGCCATAAGGTGCCAGCACATTTTTTCCGGAAATGATATTTTTAATTTCGCAACAATCGCCGGCAGCATAAACATCGGGGTCGCTGGTTTGCATATATTCATTGGTGATGATTCCCCCCAGACTACCAATCTGCAAGCCGGCCTTCTTGGCCAGCTTGACATTGGGACGTACGCCAATGGCAACCACAGCCAGCTGACAGGGAATTTCGGTCCCGTTCTGCAACTTAACGGCAGTTAATTTTCCGTTTTCACCGATAAACTCGGACACTCCGTTTTTAGTAACCACATTTGCTTTGGTCTTTAAATAGTTTTCCACCAGTTTGGCCATTTTCCAGTCAAGAAACGTCAGCAACTGTGGCAACAACTCCACAAGAGTGAGCTTAATTCCTGCCAGATGCAATGCTTCAAGCGTTTCAATGCCTATCAGTCCGCCACCAATCACAACGGCTTTTTTTATCTTCCCTTCATCGCGTACTTTTCGCAAATAATCGGCATCCTGCATAGACTGCAGGGTGGTAATACCATCCAGTTCCACACCGGGAATCGGAGGCATATTTGGCGTTGCACCGGTGGCGATAACCAGCTTATCATATTGCTGAGTCCCCTTTTCACCTGTTTCGTGATTTATATATTCGACCTGTTTCTTTCCACGATCAATTCCGGTAACCTCTGTATTGACCCTGGCCACGATCCCTTTGGCATTCCAGTAAAATTTGGGATCCCGAACAGCACCGGTGGGTGTGCACAGCAATTGATTGCGATCTTCGAAAAATCCTCCGACATAATAAGGAAACCCACATGATGCAAATGAAAGATCGTGTCCTTTCTGAAACATGGTAATTTCTGCAAATTCGTCCATGCGGCGTGCTTTTGCAGCCGCTTTGGGACCGGCTGCCGAGCCGCCTATAACAATGATTTTTTTATTGTCCATAACACAATAGATTTTTAGATATTAGTTGTAAGATGCATTATCCCGAAGTTTCGGGATTGAAAAACAGCATCTCAATGGCTTGAGTGATTTAAATTTAATAAGTTTATTACCAATTTATTACAGAGTGATATATAAATTTACTGGCAAGGACACATCAAGCCACCGGAGAGTGCATTTCATCAACCAGTTTGTCCCAAATTACCTGTATTTGTTTAGCTAAATCACTGTTTCTATCATATTCAACAACTGTTTTTTTATCGATCATCGATTCCACAAACATTGCATCAAAAGGTATTTTACCGAGAACAGGAATGTTTTGTTCAATCAGATAGTCTTCAATTAATTGGGTCGCCTCCGGATTGATATCACATTTGTTGATCATAGCAAAAACAGGAATATTAAATGAGCGTACCAGATCCACCAGGCGAACGGCATCATGAAGCCCCGACCTCGTAGGCTCTGCAACCAAAAGGACAGCGGATGACCCGGTGACCGATGAAATGGCAGAACATCCTATTCCAGGAGGGCCATCATTGATAATAAAATCAACCTTTCG